>NZ_JBBHKU010000027.1:0-2872 GCF_037389295.1 Stygiolobus sp. RP850M
GCTTCTCCGACCAGTACCACGAGTCGAAGACTACCTTGGACACGCGGAAGTACCCCTTGAGCACGTCCAACATCTCCTTGGCCAAGTCGATCTTGGTCTTGAACTCGTTGACCATCCCCAAGTCCAACATCTTCCTCACGGCGTAGGGGAAGGCTCCCACCATGAACGTCCTGCCCGTGGAGAGGTCCATTATGACGACCGTGAGGAGCTGCACACCCCTCTCGAATCTCCCGTGGGTGTGGCAGTAGATCCGGTAGTTCCCGTGGGGGCTCACGTCTACCCGGAGCGTTGTGGTCCACGGTGTCGTCTATGATTACTGCCAACTCACCCTTCACCAACACCGACAGGACCTCCAAGTAGTCCCTCCACGAGTCGTGGAGCTCTCCCAACGCCTCCAGCAGGTTTGCGTAGTCCAACCCGAACGTCTCAGCAGCATTCCTCACGCTGGACCTCCCACCTAGCAGGGTCATGAGGACTAGTGCTGACTCGACCTTCCTGCTCCTCCCGTTCCTCCTGACCACGCCCAGAACTTGGTTCACCGCCTTGACCAACCTCTCCCTAGCCAGTTCGACTTGTCCTTTTCCGTTTGACATCTTTTCAGCGGGACGACGTCTAAAATTAAAAACTTCTCGCTAATACCGACTTCTTTGTATTACCTCCCTAAGATTCCCATAACTGCTGTAATTATCTCTTTTGTTGAGTGATTAAGTCATTGATACCTTTGATTACTAATTTTCTTAAGATATCGTTAGCTTCAATAGCAGATTCTTTAAAGTCTCCTCGAAGATCTGCATTTCCATTTATAATATCCTTCAAATGATTTAACACTGTGTTATGCATTCTTTCAAAATCATTATCGTCTGTAATGAAAACGATCTTATCATAAATCCTGTCACGTAATAACAAAAAGAGGTATACAAATATTAGCTGGTCAGTTCTACTTGGCGTCTTTCTATATCCTTTGGACTTTAAGTTGCGTATATATGCATTAATACCTTCATAAATTAACTGAATTTCTCTTATGATATTATCACTAAGAAGTATTTTAGTATCGTCAATTACAGTGCATTTTTGCTTGATTAAATATTCCACACTATCTAAATAGTCAATTAGATCCTGTGTTCTCTCATTTAAAGTTATATGGTTCCTAAGAGCTTCAAGATTTGAGTTGAGCAACTTATCTTTTAACATTAGGAAGAACTTCTTTGCAAGTATTTGCCTTATTCCTCCCGGTGAGATCTGTCCGTTATAGTACTTAGTTCGTATCTGTTCATAGATTTGTTCAAAATTCTTTCTGATATCTTCAAGAACTCGTAGTTTATCTTCTACCCCTAGTTTATCCCAATCCTGTTTAGATAGTATTTTCTCATAAATCACATAGGAGGTTATATTATAAGCGTCGTAAATTATTGTCTTAAATTCAATTAAATTGATATGAAGTATAACACATTGTCCTTTACTTAACGAGTTAATAAAATATTCAACAGCTGGATTTTCATTCAGAATTTCTCTATATAACCATTTTATAATAATATTGGTATCTAAGAAAAAAGTTTCCTTTTCACTCATGAGTTATCAGCGTGGATCTTGAGAAATAGGTAATAACCTAAGGAGTCCTTTGAGGGCATAGGTGTCCTATCGGCAACTAGTGCGTGTAATAATGCTCCGCTTAGCTCAGATATATAAGGGAATACTTCTTTTTTCTTTATATATATCAGTATAGGCATCCCGAAAAATGCTACTAGGAAATTAGCGATGTTGAACATATCTTTAATCCTAGAATCTTTTGTTTTTATGTTAGGATTGGTTATGTTAGTCTTATGTAGTTTTAAGTATACTTTTGTTACGAAGCGTAAATACAACGAATAATAAGTGGTTATTAGGAAATTAGGGTTATCAGAATTTAATACCTCTTTGTAGAACTCCTCTTCATTTTTCTTCAACCCGTCAATAAGTTTTTGTAACTCTTTCATTACCATATTAACGTATTCTCCTATGGTTGTATTATTTTCAAGCATAGAGTTATATAATTCAAAATCCTCCTTTATTTTTTCAACTTCTTTTGACAGTATTTTTAACTTGTCTTTATCTTCAGGATTTAGGATTAACATTAGCATACCCTCATATATCTCGAACAAATTCTCCTCATATTGCTTGACTAAATAATTCCGCATCTTCTCTAAGAGATGTACAGGGAAATTCCTATTCTTCATTTCGTTTGGAACCTTGTAATATTCCTCTAAAGGGAGAGAAAGATCAGCTGACATAGTTATCACTCTGTTATGCTATAGTACAACAGAGTAGTACAAAAAACTTTCTTCCTAACTAGTTAGCAAAATAGTTTCGCAGAGTAGTACAAAAAACTTTCTTCTAGCTATCCTAGAGCTAGATCTCATTTTGCCGTTGACAACAGTTTCCGATAAACCCTGAATTTTATGTCATTTGATATTATTTAACATTCCTAATCCCTTTAATGCTATTAAGTAGGCTGAGGCTGTATGTCTATCAAAACCCTTCTCCCTCATTATCCTATCGTGACCCTCAGAATTTGTAGTACCCTTAG
Organism: Stygiolobus sp. RP850M; assembly: GCF_037389295.1. NCBI lineage: Archaea > Thermoproteati > Thermoproteota > Thermoprotei > Sulfolobales > Sulfolobaceae > Stygiolobus > Stygiolobus sp. RP850M. Next base: position 2,564 of record NZ_JBBHKU010000027.1, read on the forward strand.
GATTAACTAACACAACGTCGAAACCTAACCTTAACGCCTTAATAACACCGTGAATTAACAATTACCTCTTAGCAAAACGCGAAACCTTCCTAATACCGCTCTTACTCCTAGTGAACCTCCTCCTCTCGGTAGACCCAAAATCACCTCCTTAATAATAAATCTATAGTGTAAATAAGTGTTTCCACTAGATTAATTGTAAAATTCTCTGGATTGAATAAATCTGGAAAAAATAAAAGAATTAATAATAATCTAAACTCCTCTCTCCCCATCTCATCCTTGATTACGGTATATAAAGAGTAGAGTACAAGG
>NZ_JBBHKU010000028.1:0-18100 GCF_037389295.1 Stygiolobus sp. RP850M
CCACCATTTTATATCCCTTTTTCACGATCTTCTCCGCGTCCTTTAAGGATAGTGTGATATAACCATCTTCCATTTTCCAACCTTTCCTCCACTTTTTGCTAGTCCCGGTGTAGACTAGTAGCATTTCCGCAGGTTCGGGGTTTGGGCTTCATAGGATTTCATAATATTTAATATCAATCCTCAGCCGTTGGGCTTCACCAGAGTCACGGGGCATTGCCCCACTCATACCCTCCGCCCCTTTAGCGGGATAACCCCGACCCACCTACTCCCAGTGGGAGTAAAAAAGAGGTGGGGAAACCCGCACATCTTGAGGTAGATGTTTAGAGATGCGTTTAATTGCCTATCCAGAGTGAACCCGCACCTCTCGCAGTGAAAAGTCCTGCCGACCTTTCGGGAAACCCATCCACATCTGGGGCAGGACTTGGAAGTGTGGTAAGGGTTCACCTCCTTCAAGAAGGAACCGTAAAGGGGAGCTTTGTATTTTAGCACACGGTGTATAGTCCTCCACACAGTCCTTGAAACCTTCTTAGACAGCTTGTCGTTGGCATCTCTAAACATCTCTTGTTTATTTAACTTCTCAACAGCAAACATAGTGAGAGGATACATTTCCAGCAACTTGTTCACGAACTTATGAATATAATCAAGCACGCGGTTCCTCTCCCTATGAGAATACTTCTCCATTAACACCTTCCCCTTACTACCGTGCTTTGAAGCAAAAGATTGTATTTTACTCCTTTTCAACTCCATACCTTATTTTAGACTGTACAACTCCTTCAAGGAGAAAGTGACGAACTTATCACCATCATAAGCGTCCAATGTGTAAAGATTACTATCAATTGCTAGGAAATCTAGGGGAGTAAACCAAGGTAATTTATAACGAAATGGTAGGTGAACTTCATCCTCCTTAATTATGGGCTCACCTAACTCAAGTCCTTCAATCCTTCTAGAGAACCAAGTGTGAGACCAAGAGAAGGTGACGTATTCGAAAGGTCTTACAGTAATCCTAACTTCTTCGCCCTCAACTTTTCTAAGAGTAGACTTAACCCTAACGTAAACCTTCTTCAATCTAGGTTTCCTTAATGACGCTTGCCCTTTTTCAGCCCTCCTCTTCCACCCCTTTAATATTGAGTAAGCGTCGCTTATTGCCTTGTCCACGTAGTGGGAAGCTAGATTGTTAATCTTTTCAAGCTCGTCTCTGAATACCTTGTAAACTTCCTTTTTCTTAGGCAGGGTTATTTTGATCTTCGTTAGGACTTTCTTACCTTTCTTTACTTCCTTCCTCTCTATCTTAGTCCTCTCCCATAACCAGTCTAAAGCCTTCTGTAGTAGGTGTTTATAATTCTCCAGTAATATCTTGCTCTCCTCCTTCTTATCGTTCTTCAGAGAGTACGTTAGGTAGACGTATTCCTCCTCTGGTTGAAAGTCATTAAGCCTTAAGCTCTTCGGCACATTTCTTCACCTTTTCGTATTTGTGACTCCTCATTTCGTACAACTTTCCGCTGAATGATACCAGTATAGAGATTAAGTCTTCTATTAACTCTTGTTCTGGTGTTTTGTCCTCCTTATTTAATACCACGAGCTCGCAGTTGTGTGCTTTGCACACTTCTTCAATTATCTCGAAACCAAACCTTACTAGTCTGTCTGGGTAGGCTATGACAACTTTCGATACTTCGTTGTTTAGTATCATTCTTAACAACTTGAGGAATCCTTTCCTCTTCATGTTTAATGAAGATCCGACGTCAGTTATTACTTGGTCGTAGTCCTTAACGTTCTCCTCCAAGTATTTTACTTGGTTTATTAAGTAGTCTTTCTGTGTGTTTGATGATACTCTTGCGTAAAGGATCACTTTCCTCTTTCTAACAATCCCCATGAGCCTTTCGACGTCTTCTTCCTTGAACCTCCACTTCCCAGTTTCTAGTATCACGGGTTTTATGTACCCTTTCTTAACATATTCTCTGAGTGTTGCGTATGAAATTCCTAGGCGTTGGCACACTTCTTTAGGTCTTAGCATTGTATAAAATTTTAAGATGAAATAATATAAACTTTACGGTTTATCGGAAACTGCTAACAACGGCGTGATCAACACTGTCAGTGACGTAAGCCTTACCCATGAAACGTTCCAGCGGAATTTGGTCTAACCTCTTACCTTCGGGGATAAAGTGATAAGGAACATCTACATGTGTCCCGGTATGAGTTCCTATAAGGAGTTCATGAACCATGTAGTCCTTGATTTTGATTTCTCTTAATCTAGGCTGTGGATCACCAGGGTAAAAGGGCATCTCATTTTCTATGGGTACTGATAGGTCTATTATCATAAATATAATTCTTATTAATTCACTTATAAAAAGCTGAAAGCCGAGGAAAAATTAGGGTCGAGGTCTCCCTTCTATATCTATAACGTAGTTTCCCTTCCTTCCCCTTATGAAGAACATCTGACCGCTGGTGGTATTAACCTCTATCTGATATCCGCTTTGCATTAAAGCACTTAGAAGCTGTTGATACTCTGGCAAAGTACCTTGCATAAAATTTGGCTGAAATGTCGGCTGAGGGCGTTGTACTTGTTGAGGATAACCAGGTTGTTGAGGAGTTGGTTGTAGCATACATAAAGATTTTTTGAGTAGTATTGTGCATCTTCTCCAAATGAAGTATGACCAAATCCATTATTATTGCCACAAATTATTAGAGTGAGGGTTAGAGTTTGCATCTCCTAAACATCTTTTTCAACTTCTTGTTACTGCTTTAACTTCAGTCTTAACTATTTCGTCTACATATTTAACATACCTTCTCAAGAACGCAAGTAATACCAAAACCACGGGAATTAAAAGACCAAACATATCCTTTATTCCCACGAGGTCTGCTATATAACCCGCAACGGAAGGAACTATTATACCTATGACCATCATTACCGCAAAGAAGGAACTGTTTGCGGCATTTCTCTCCTCAGGCTTAAATGTCCTGCTGATCGAAATCACAGAGAGTGGATAAGTCAACCCGTGCGGAAATCCTAGAATCAAGAGGGCTAAAGCGAATTCTAAGAGATTTATTGAGGTAAGTATCATAATGAGTCCTATGACCGTCATGGAGATTGCAGCGTAAACGTGATGAGAAACACTTTGTGGAGGTCTTACAGAAAGGTAAATCCTAGCCAATAATGACGTAGTGAAGAATAAAGAGAAGAGAGATGTTACAGCTGAATAAGTGACGTGAAGGTCTGTAACAGCGTATATACCACCAAACGCCAGTATTGCAGAGAAAGGTATATTATAAGTAAGTATATTTATCACTGCCGTTTTGAAACCTGGGTTACTTAATACGTTCACCTTTACGTTTTTACTTTCTTCTTGAGGAAACTTTACGAAAAGTGATAGGATAGCTGCTGCTATCGCCATAGGTTCGAAAAACACAAAAACGTCCCTCAGCGTGAACTTCGTGAGTATCACAGATTCTAACGCAGGGCCAGCTACCAGACTTATGCTAAGGGCCAAAGTGTAGATCGAGAGTAATCTTTCTCTAGATTTTCTGTCCTCCAATAGCCCAGCATAAGTAATAACGTTTGGCATTATTGCACCTAACGATAACCCGGCTAAGGCGCTGATTACCCAAATCGTGATAGGCGTTGAGAAGTAAAATAGAGGTAGAACTAGTGCATATAGCACTGAGGATGTAATAAAGAACTTCCTTCTCTCTGAGGTCTTAAGCCTGGAATTCACGAGCCCACTGGTTATGAAAGTACCTAAGGACAAGATAGCACTGATTATACCTACTTCACTTTGTGTGAAGTGAAAGTCATACTTAACCAGAAGTGGTATAGTAGTAGAGATCATATTATTGGAAGCCCTAATTGCAAATGTCATTGAGACGATTATTAGAAGCATCTGAAGGTAAACTTTCTTGTCCATGATATCATAATTCGTTTCCGAACCTTTTTAATCTATCCTTGAGGAAACTTTAAATAGTTCGTTTACTAACAAATTATTATGAAAGTACTAGCTGCACCGGGACCCGTATCATATCCCGTAATAGTAAACAATAAGGGAATAGAATTGTCTTTTGCTAAAGAAGGTACAGCTGACATAGTGTTAGATTCGACTGTGTCCCTAGCTAAAAGAGGACTTAAGATACACTACGTTACAGTAAAAGGACTAATGACAGTATATCCGACAGTGGGGAAGAAGATCGGTGTACCTAAGATGCTCACGGCTGCTAATGTTCTGACTAAAGCGTTGGTTGATATTAAGAAATTAAACGCTGAGGTCATAGGTATTGACGACATACAGAAGATAATGGAGTCTCTCAAGAAAGGGGAGATAGATAGTGCTGTAGTCCCTTCGGGAGTAGCTAAAGGGATCACATTTGAAGAGCTTCTGGGAATTCCGGGAAGTTGCGGAGCTCATGTAAAGCCCGAGTCTAGAGACCAGTTTATCTCCCTATATAATGAAGGAATAGACATGTTTAAGCAAGACCCCGAGGGATTTGCCACAAAAGTAGTTACTACACTGGGAGGAAGGGTAAGCAAAGAGTTCGTTATTAACGTAATGAAGAACTCGACCTTCAATATCGAGGAATTACCTAATGACGAAGAGTTCGTTAAGTTAGTTAGAAAATATATAAGCTAAGCAAGTGTTTGTATGTTCTCTTCGTAGAGACATTCGAAACCTTAATTCATTCTTTTTTCGTCTCTTGATTTAACCTATATTTGTCCTCTTTACCTCATGAGCTGAAGTTTATATCCACCAATAGAGAATCGCTACAACTTTTATGATTTTTAATCTAAAAAGTTTAAGAATCTTCGAGGAAAAAAAGGATAATTATAGTGGGTTTTCCACGTTAAACCACATATCCTCATAGGAGCTTTCTTCGAGGCTTTTCTGTTTAGTTTCAGGCACTACTAACAGCGTCACTATCGCAGCTATTATTCCTAAGGCTCCTCCAACTCCTACAGCAACGGGAAGACCGAAGTTGAAGAAGAGGAATGGGAATATTGCGGAGTTAACTAGGGCGCCCATTCTATCGATTGCAACAACTATACCTGATGCTATTCCTCTTATTTTGGTAGGCGTAAGTTCTACATTAAAGACACCCGCTGCACTTACGTTAGCTGGACCTACGTTGTGCCAGAAATGATACCCTCCAAGGAGTAGCATTCCCACTATCGGAGTGATAGGGTTTGAGAGCGTTAATTGCGGTTTAACTGCCGCGAAAAGAACTAACGATATAGCCATTCCAGCGAATCCAACAGCTTCCAAGGGTTTCCTACCCCACTTATCTATCAGTAGGAGAGATACAGCACCTCCGGGTATTGACGCAGCTAGTGTTAGGACAAGGCTGAAGATAGCTGTGTTTTTAATACCTATTGACTCTCCCACAAGAGCTGGTTCAAAGACACCTCCAGGGTTCACCATATGGTCTAGGAACCATAGTATCCCTGCTATTGCTATGTATTTAGCGTATTTTCTTAGGTAAAAAAGCACCGGTGTCTTGTCCACTGCGTTAGCAGCCACAGTCAAATCGTTATTAGTCACTTGTTTAACAACCTCTTGGTACCTCTTCATGTCCCCCTTAATTCTTACTAGGTATCTAGGGGACTCAGGTACCTTTCGTCTAAGGTATATAACCGATCTTGGAATAATAGCCCCTAAACCTAACACCAATCTCCACAATAGATCACCGTGAATCCCTATTAGAGGAAGCCCCAGAAGAGTAGCTGCACTGGCGATGCTCCCCAAAGGACCCGTTACACCTACTGCAAATGCCAGTAATTTACCCTTGTCCTTTTTGTTGGCAAACTCTCCCAATACTATAGGAGACATAACGAAGTCTCCTCCAATTCCCAATCCGAACAACATCTGTGTGAGTATAAGCTCATATACGTTCTGCGTAAAGGCACCGAGGAGTGAACCTAAAGAGAGCAGCAAAGCTTCATAACCGTAAACTGCTCTTCTTCCCTTGAAATTAGAGGTAACGCCGAAGAGAATCGCACCTACGATAGCGGTCCAAAACGATGCAGTGCCTAAAAGAACGTATAGTGGCGATCCTGCTACAAGTCCAAACTCTTTTTTAAGTTCCAGAAGTGCTACTGCTATAAAGGTAGTATTATAACTTATTGTAAACATCCCCAGAGTTGTTATTAAAAGACTCTTTGCATGGTAAACATTGAAATTAGAATCATCTAGGGGCTTGAAAATATCTCTTAGCTTCATAGGAATCAAGATATGATAAAATGTCTACAATAAAAATTTTCTATATGTATTAAACATATTAATATATACAACTATGTGTTGATATATAATTTTCATCCACTAAAAATGGGCTCTAGGGCATACCGTTTTACAAGGATAAATATCCAAGATCCATTCCACGCAGCCTTAACTAGTATCTAGCGAGTTAAACCAGATGTCGGTGCATTCGGTATATTAGCTGTTAAGGACAAGTTTACCCATTGGATCTCGCTCCAGAAAGGTGCAGCAGCTCCAGGGTTATTTATATCACCACTTCCAGTTACCTTATAACCATGATCTGTAGCGTGGTCTGAGCCATAGCCGTTGTTATATTAAACTCTGAGAGTATTAATGAAAAAGCCACTATTAATAGGGATTAGTAGAAGAATTCCTCTCTTTCCTACCTAGGGACATAAACCATCATTAAAAAAGAGTTAAGGGTAAAAAGCGTTAGACTGATGATATTATTTTCTGCGAACTAGGGCTAGAGCTATTGCGACTATTGCAATTATTATACCTATGATCGATATTATTTGTAATGTAGAGACTTTACTAGATAAGTTAGAGTTAACTGAGGATAATGAGCTTGAGATCGTCGATAAACTATCATTCAGCGTTGACAATTTATTATTTAGTGATTCTAGCTGATTCTCAACCTGGATATGGGTTGTGTAAGTAGAGCTTAATCCGTCAGATTGCATCGCAACCACTTTCAAAGTATAAGTACCGTCTGGATAGTTAGCAGTATTTAAAGTATACACGAAAGTACCATTACCGCTAAACTTTGTTAGCAACGTGTTATCAATGTATAACATCACTTGTGAAACATCTTCCCCGCTTACAGTTATACTAACGTTCACCTCACCAGTAGCACTCATCGGTGCTTTAACGTTTACTTTAGGTAAGGAGGGGGTAACGTTTATTATTTGTGAATTTATAACTTCAACACTTGAAGAACCTTCTAAGTTTAGCTCATTTACACTTGTTGAGACCAAGTAGACTTTACTGTTCAAGGCTGTTAATGAGTTAACATAAGAGTTTACAAGTGTTAAATTAGACCCTTCTGCGTTTACATAAGTGATGTTAGAGTTGATTATACTTACATTACCCTCTATAGTATCATTAACGAGTATGTCATTCGCTAAAGTGACCTTACCCGTTATAATGTCATTCTCTAGAACAGCATTATAGGTCTCTCCTTCATCTATATGTTGTCCCTTTACCAGAGTATAGGGATAAACGTAGAAAGTATAGCTCGTATTATAGTTATTTATGGTGGGAACCCCGTTAAATGATATTCCGTTGACCATTATGTCAAAAGGTAATCCGAAGTATGTTGTCGAAGACAAGTAGGTGAGATTACCTAAATTACTTGCTGATGGTAAAGTTACGTTGCCTACCCACTCGTTAAGTGTTGAATTAAACCACAACGGTATCTCTATTTCTGTACTTATCTTCGAGTAATTTTGGCTTAAAATCTGTGGGTAAATAAACGCAGAATACATGCCGTACTTTACTTCACTTCCATTGGGATATTCTATATTAGCATAAATGAGCAATGTTTGTCCCTCGTAAGCATACTTTGCGGTTTTAATTATGGGAGTGTTGTAATTAGGTGTTACGTAAATCTGTCCATAAAAGAAGCCCGTTAAGTTCATCCCTAAGGTATATGAGTCATATTTTGCGAATAATAATACCGTATACAACCCGGCTGTGACGTTTTTAGGAACGTATAAGAATCCTAGTGTCTCGCCGGAGGGGGAGAAGGAAGCGACAGTCTCGCTAATTACTTTACCGTTAGGACTCACTAATTCAGCAGTTACGTTAGTTCCAAGAAGAATATCTAACATGGTTGTAGAATACTGTAGTGGAAGGGTAGGTGGTTCTATTAACCCAGCTATAATTATATATTGCCCTCCCGCGACACTACCGGGTTCCGCCACTATTTGTGGTAATATAAAGAGCGATTGTAGATAGATCCCATTAGAGAACGCTACGAAACCATAAGCGTTAGTGGCAATTAATAAATCATCTCCTATTTTAGCGTTTAAAGTACCAACCCAAGGACCATATGTCGAAATAGGGGTTAATACTGTTGAGTTGGTCATAATGTATTCGTTGTCAGTTATGTTATAGGAGTAAACGTTTAGGCTTAATGTGAAGTTCGCCGGAACTCCGTAAACGTTTGTTACATTAGCTTCTGTAACGTTGCTTACTTGCGTGTCAAATGGTGTAAAAGTAGCTGGAGTAAAGAATTGTACATAATACCCGGAAAACGTTTCGACAAAGCCATAACTCCCATTACCGTAAACTGTAACGAAAAGTAATCCGTTAGCGTTTTGGGGTAATGTAACTGTTGCTACCCATTCCTCTAATGAGGGGTTATATGATAATTGAATTTCAGTAAGATTTCCTTCAATCCCCTCAACTATAGCATAGAAGCTACCGTTGGTCACTGGTGTTCCGTTCATTGTTATGTTAGCGACTATCTCCATAACTTGACCGGGGAAGAACTCTAAAGGTGTTTTCCCCGAAGTATTATAAACGTTAACGACTATTGAAATATTGCTGACATTTGTTTCTGTAGTGTTTAAGTAAAAAGCTAAGTTACCGGAGTTTAAAGTACCCCAACCCGTAATTAAATTATAACCGTAATTGGCAGTCCACGGTATGTTATAACCAAAAGTTATGGGGTTGAAAACTTTTTCATAGCTGCTATTTGCCAGTTCATATACTGTCGGGTTAATTAAGCCTAGGCTGTGATTTAGGTAACTCATTATAGTTGTCAGAATCCCTGCAGTTAAAGGTGATGCTTCACTAGTCCCTCCGGTTATTGTAGTCACGTTATAGGGGCATATTATATAAATCCCGGGATATACATTAGCGTTTGCCGAAATATCTGGTGTAGTTCTACCGTTAGGGTATGTAGCGGGCGTCTGTAAACTCCATTGCCACCAGGGTTTAGGTTCTATAATACTAACCCCTCCAGTTGAACCACCAAAATTCACGTCGTTAGGAGCGAAGCCGTAATTAGACCAAGCAGTTTGCTCTACTCCACCGTGGAACTGTATATAGGTTGTTGTCCCTCCAACAGCGGTGACGAATGGTGAAACTGAGGGATAGTCAACAGCCCCTATAGGCCCATTACTGTAGCCACTACCTCCGCCATCTCCGCTACTGGCTAAGAAAGTAATACCTTCAGCACTTCCTATAGCATAATACTCATCGGTTAACACGACACAAGAATAGAATCCAGGGCCGTTAAAGAAGATCGAAAATAAAGACTCTGGTATTCCGAAGCTCTGAGAGAGTACATTAACCTTGTCTTGTGAAACTATATAGGCGATTACTGCTGGTAAAGGTATGTTGGGGTTAGCAATATATAAGGTAATGTTTGCTTTCGGTGCCATGGTGTGTGCTACTTCAATATCTAAGCTTATCTCCCCAGCCCATCCATAAAATATTCCTAGTGCCGGGTTATATGGCCCTATAGGTACTACAGTAAAGTTAGGCGGATTGGGCAGCCCTGTAACTTTATCATAATAGACTAGCTGTTGATAAATGTAAGGATCACCGTAAAAATCTAGAATACCTATATTAAACCCTTGCCCCTCATAGCCTTGATTGAACAAGGGAGTTATGTTGTAAGCATTATAAAGTGCTGTAGGCCAGTAAGCTTCTATGGGGAACGTCGTATTTGGTAACCCGGCTTCTTGCTTTAGCTTCATTACATCCTTAATAGTAACAAGCGTTGAGGGGTGTTGGAAGAAAATTGCTGAGACATTTGAGGAAATTACAAAAGCCGGGATCTTAGGTACTCCGTAAGAGGTGTAATAAATTAATGTCCCGTTACTTAGGACTTCGAAGTTTAGACCTAAATATTTCTCCACTTGTCCAACAGTCCCAGTAGCTACTATAACCGAGTCTGCGGCTGTTAAAATAATGTTAAACCCAGATTGCTTCAGATAAGATAAGACTTGCTCGTACTGCTGAGTGGGGTAAAACAGTTTTTCAACTTGTTCCTTTGTTAAGAAATGGTGATATAGAGGGGATGAGGGGTTAGATACTGCTAAGGCGTAATAGTAGAGTAGCCCTACGTTTTTTAGGGGAATGAAGAGTGTGAATGTCACTTTATCGTTTGGTGATAATGTTCCTACTACATGAAATCCCTTTAGTTCTAACGGTGGGATATAAGTTTGTGTTGTGGACGAGAAAGATAGTGTTGAAATTGAAAGTAATAATGCCGTGGTTACTAGAATCGAAAATAACTTACTATTCATAAATTATCACATTACCGTTGATTTATAAATTTTGCGGTGAGGTTTAACTCTATTTGGAGAATGATATTTTCTTTTCCTTGACCGTTTTAGAACTATAGGTAAATCTAATTAATTTCTTTAAAATTCTAGTTTTTATGTTAATATTTTAAGATGAGTGGTTATTAAATTAATTTAAATAAGTAAGGTGGACAATTACCTTCAGAGCTTAAACAAGGTAAGTCTTAAGCTAGAGAGATAGTATATATGCAATTGAAAGATATTTACTAGACAATGAAGTAAAGTAAACAGTCTAAGAGGCTTCCAATAACCAGTTACCAAGATTTGATATCGACCATTCGTGTTAAATACCTTAGCAGACTTGTTTTTAAACTATTTACATACTGTTCACTTCTGCGGATCTGCTTACTCTGATTTTCTCGCATTTCTGCAATTTCGTGATCGCTTAAACACTTGCTCGTTTTAACTGGGTGATGAGACGATTGAGCAAAGGAAAATAAACTCATTATATCTTACTGCATCATAAATGCTATAACAAATAGTGAAGTCGTTTCCGTGTTCACATTCCCTAACGGGATTACGGTCCCGTTCACTACCTTGTAATCAGTGAAATAACCTCCAATAGGGGACTGCAGATGTTTAGCAATGTTATATATCTTAAGAATTAAAGGCAAATACTCCATCGCAAACGTCTGGTCATATTTATCTATGTATTTCCACGCTATGATAGCCAAGGCTAGCTTATAAGAAGCGTAGACGTTACTTGTAACGCTTTCATCCTGAAATCCGTAACCATTCCAGAAGTCGTTAATTGTAGTTTCAAATACTTTCTCTGCAAGGGTTATGTTCCCGTTTTCAAGCTCGTAAATAGAAAATAAAAGAGAAGTGTCAGCGTATTCGTACCAAGCAAGGTAGCTTGGAGAATCGTTAAAACTTATAGTACAGATGGGTCCCCAAACTTTCTCATTTATGGGGTCTTTAAACATCCACGTGAAGTTGTGTATTCCTGCTAATACCAAGTAAGGTGACAAAGTTATGTTACTCTTGATGTTATCCCAAACCGTTTCCCACATGGAGGCATTTAAGTCCTTTAACGCGATCACTGCCAACAAGTTATCGCTTTCCACGAAGTACTTATTAACATAAGGACATTCTGAGAAGAGCTTTACCGAAGAGTTATATGTGATGTTATAGTAATTCATTACTAGTCTCAAGGATATTGGAGAGGTTAAGTTGGGGAGTTGTGTAGAGGAAGGGGTTGAAGGTCTGGTGAGGCTTAGAGGACTTGTAGTAGGTGAAGAGAAGATTGAGGGGTTTATATCAACTTTATAGTGATAATATATTACCAGATATAGCTCTGTCACGATCAGTAAAACGAGGACTAACGATAAGACAGTTAATGTTCTTTTGTTCATAGGTAGTAATTGAGTTTCAGTCTGAAAACTTTTTCTTCACATCATTTTTCTCTCTACTACAACGGTGCTTATATTATGAAAGTAGCCGTAAGGATAAAGAACATCACTACCTACGTCGTAGCCAATATCTTACTTTTATGTCTCCAGAGTTACAGAAGCTGGGGGTTAAAAAGGCGGAAACCTCGCCAAGGTGATGGATAGCCCTATGTTTAAATACCTCATTTCTCTAATTTTCTGTTAATGACGCTAATGATGTTCCTCTCCAGTTCGATTAAGGGCTTAACAGGACTGCGGGAGGAGTACTTAGTATCTCCTTCCTTTAAGGGACTAGACGTTAAAGATGAAAGCTATCTTTTCATGTGAGGAAGTTTTGATTAACCTCGACTGCCCACCAAATGTAACCCTGAATCGATGGTGGAAACGACGAGAAGGGAACCCTTGCCGTTCCAGAGCGTAGATAAGTCGGTTATTGTGACCGTGTATTATCAACAAGTGGAGTCCATAAACGTCTCTACGAGTAAGGTCGTGGCTATGTATAATCTTTGTCGTCAGATACGGGAATATTTTGTTAGTCCCAAATAATTTACGAACTAGACGACTATGTTTATTCAATAGTTCCCCTTAAGCTACTCACTTCATGAAAAACACTTGGATTAAAAAGTAAAGAACTTCAACATTCTTTACATATAATCGAGAAAAATTATTGGAAAAACACTCGGATTTTAAAAAAAGAGAAAGGGCTTAAAGGTGGTACTCGTTTAAGTACTCTCTCCAATACGTACCTTCCATCATGGGGTTTAGAACTCTTATATAAGGACCGAATACTAAGGTGTCTAACACTTTGTCGTGTATTTGCCTCACCTCAGGGTGTATTAACACCCTACCTAAGCCGAACATCAAAGAGTTGGTATCACTCCACTCCGTGTGGACAATATACCTTTGAGGTTTGTTCTTAAATTCAGGAGCTTCGTATATAGTGACTGGGTCGGGTACGTCCATCCCGTTGGCTGTTTCCAGTATCTGGTGGAAGCCTCTAGCGTTTAACTGTAAACTTCCTAAAGGTGAGACACCTATCTCTTTAAGTATCATTCCTCCTAAGAAGCCCGGTGCTGATCTGAAAGCCTCTAGGGTCTTTATTGCGCTTTCCTCAAATTGGCTCTCTAACCCTTCTTTCACGATATGTTCACCGAAAGCGACGACTCTCTTACCGTAAGGCTGTGAAATTGGAGGAACTGAAACTGTCTCTCCTGCGGCGAATTTCTTACCCATCATTACTGTGAAGTCGGTCATCTCCGTGTTCAAGGGCATATTTGCGTAGACTATCTCGTATAAGGGCTCGTAGGGTCCCCAGATCATTTGATCTGAGCATTGTAAGCATAGCCTGAACAAGTTAGCCCAGTTCTGCTTATGCATTTCCTCGTGATCTTTCCAGTTTTTCCAGAAGGTGTATTGGAACAGGAAGATGCTGTGCATCTCTTGGCTCATTTCCATCTTCGCTCCTCCCCATCTTGTCCCTAAAGGTACTACACCTATCTGTACATGATTTTGGAATCCTACAAAACCTGGGTGCCTGGCTGTCACCATACATACTTTAGGTCCTACTTTGCCGAAGAGTTCTAGGGTTTTAGGATCGTTTTTTACCTCTGCTATGTTTATAGCTACATAAGGTTTTGCCATGGTTTGTCACTAACAAGATCTGAGCTAGAGTTAATTACCATTTTATTCTTTGATATTTAGTGTCGTTAAAGTAAGAATTTCTTTCATCAACAGAATTTTATAAATATTATTTTTTGTATACATAGTAAATTTCAGAATTAGTAGATAAACATAAAAGTGTAAAAGTGTACATATAGTATATGAACAAGGAGTTCTACGAAAGATTATTAAAAGCTGAGAACAAATACGATAGACTAGACGGGTGGAAGAAGGCTGAGATATTATATAAGAGCATTGACATGAGATCGCTTAAGAACTATTTTTTGGAGATGTTAGACGACGAAGATATTGACGTAGCTTTACACGCATGGCAGATGTTGCCACAACTCGTGAAATTGGGTATAGTGGACAAGAGAGACTACGACGAGAGAAAACTGGAAAGAGCTTTAAGAGAGGGTGATATAAATGCTTGGTGGATAGCCTATGACCTACGGAAGGAAGGGATAATAAGCCTTGACGTCTTAAAGTCTAATGTAGAGTATTTCGAGAGGGCTTTGAGGGGAGACCCCTATACTAGGATAAGCGCTTGGAGCTTATTACCCTACTTTCTAGAGATAGGTCTGGTGAAGAAACCTTCAGACGATTACTTGAACGAGCTTTTGTATCAACCTTTGAACATCCACGTTAAACTTAACGTAGTATATTTATTGTTGGAACTGAAGGAGAAAGGGGTCGTAAATAAGATAGACCTTGAGGCAATAAGAAAAGTGGCGGAACATCCTGAATTCATAAAGCTCTCTCAAGCCTACGAGAAGAACTGGAGAAAGGTAATGGAATTAGTGGGACTGTCTGACCGTAAGACTGTTAGTTAAGAATTAAAAGATTGATCGTGTTTTTATACATGTGAAGTATAATAAATGATATTCATAGGTACGTCTGGATGGCTATATCCGTGGAACCCTAAGAAAAACCTGGATTGGTACGTTAAATATTCCGGTTTTAACGCTGTTGAGCTTAATGCCTCCTTTTACAGAATCCCTACACCCCAGCAAGTTGAAAAGTGGAGGAAGTACGAAATCACTTGGGCTATCAAGGTTAACAGGAGAATTACCCACGTAAAGAGGTTAAAAGATGTAAATGACGAGGTTAGAAAATTCGTTGAGATATTCGAACCATTAAGACCCCGCTTCTACCTGTTTCAGCTACCCCCTAACTTTCGTAAAAGTGATGAAAACATAAAGATAGTTAAGGATATATGTCTGGAGTTAGGAGATAGAGGAGCAATAGAGTTCAGGAGTTTGGACTGGTTTAAAGATGTTCCACAAACTGAATGCGTAACTGTGTCCATAGACTCTCCGATTGGCAATTACTACTTTAAGTCTCATGACGTAGTTTATTTGCGAATGCACGGTAGGGACAACTGGTACTTCTATGAATATTCTGAGAAAGAGCTAGAAGAGGTAGCGGATAAGCTGATACAACTCCACGCTAAGGATGTATTTGTGTTCTTTAACAACGACTTATGGATGTTAGATAACGGGAGGAAAATGAAGGAGATCTTAGAGAAAAAAATTGACAAATGATAAGAGATTAAGACTGAGAGTTTTTCAGATCTGACCTGAAAGGGGAAAATTAAAAAAGATCGAGAGATAGTGAGATAAAAAGATAAAAACTCTCTATCTTTTTACACTTTGACCCCTTGCCTAAACCTAGTAGTTATGTCCTCAATCATTAGGTTATTATAAGTGCAAGCTTCAACACAGTCTCCACAACCTACGCAGGATATTCTATTACTATAGCCCTTCTGGAGGACGTCAACAGAGATCGGTATCTTTACTGGGCAAGCACCTTCGCAACTCTTCGTCTGACAAGTCCTACAAGTCTCTACGTCTTTAGCTCTTATCTTAAACAGAACCTTGTTGAATATACCTGCAAATGTCCCGAAACCGCACCAACCTTGTCTTGCACAACTATACGCTCCGAAGACCGGTGTGAGGAAGTAGAAGAACCACCACACATAGTTGAGTACGAACATTCCGTAGAAGTTTAGTGGATCTATTTTTGCCATGCCTAATTTAGGTGGAGACCACATTTTGAGCTCCATTAGCACGAACAGCGAAAAAGCTATAACCATTGGCACAAGGAATACCCACCTCATATATTCCCAAATCTTACTCGTCTTCTTAGGCTTGAACTGGTCGTAAAATACATTAGTCCACATATGGGCTGCCATACATACGGTATTACAATAAGCCCTCCTACCGAAGAGTGACGTCGCTAATGCTATCGCGATGAGCGAGACCACGAAAGGTAAGAGAGTCACTGGGAAGATCATTCCACTCATGCCGAACACGTAGTAGTTAGTGTAGTAGGGGATTGCAACCACGAAGAGGGGAATCCCCACTAGGATGACCAGAGCCCATTTTTTAACTTGCGAGTTCTTACTCACCTTAAACCTCTCGTACACTAGAAAAGCCATTTCAGCCCCCATCATTATCACGTAGAAGGGAGACATGGTAGTCGCCATAACGAACATATAGGAAGTCATAAAGGCGTTTAATAGTAAGTTACTGCTTGCATGCAAGAACATCGTACCCATAGCATAAGGGTTGAGCGGGAATAACCACCACAAAGGATTCGTAAAGGGACTCCTCATCATCATCATCCCTGAAGACATACTACTAGACATAGAGTGCATACCCTGACCTGCCATAGATTGCATACCCATCCCTGAAGACATACTACTAGACATAGAGTGCATACCCTGACCTGCCATTGTGTTCATGGAACTGCCCATAGAAGACATCGTATGCATCGCTTTAGCGACGAATAGGGAGTTAGTTATGTTAAAGCCTAAAACACTTTCACCAAAACCCATGGTTATTTCGGCTAGGTTTATGAGGACAAGAAGTAAGAATGGGTACCTTAATTTATAATCTATTTTCTTTGCCGGGATATCTCTGATCACCAAAACGAAATACCAAACCATAGAGATCAAGATAGAAAGCGAAATAGTCCACATGTCGTTTAAAACCGCAAAAGTACTCAACCCTATCATCATAAACAAGTCGAAGGCGGCTAACGAAAGGCTAACTAAAACTCCTTTGAGGTTTATTCTCCTTATCGCGATTAAGTAGAGAGTGATCACGTTTATTATCATGATCGTCGTGGAGATCAGAGAGGCTACCAATTCTATTTCCTTCGAGAACTGGATAAATATTGACGGTAAAAACGCCATGGAAATAGCGAAAGTCGCCAAAGATAACTCGAAGATGTCCTTCACTCTGCTTAAGACTAGAAAGAATATACCATCGGCAAACATCATTATCCCGAAGGCTATGTTGCTGACCGCATCGATGACCGGATTATACATTCGTGGGCCGAAAGCTGAGGAATATAAGTATCCCATACTAAACTCGTCAAAGATTACCGAGATTGCTAGTAGTAAAGATGATGTATTATCAGATTTAACCCTTATAATTTCACTCTTTACTGTAGCTGAAAGTAATAAAGGAACAGAGGCGATCATCAATAATAAGGGCTCTAAGAACAGCGTACCGCCGTAAAACACTATGTAGCCGAAGGCTATACTTTCAACTCCCATGTAGAGTATTACCGAGGCGATGAAAAATATTGCCTTTTTATTAACAAATTCCTTCCTGAGAACGTAGGCCAAGATCCCAAAATTTATTATCATCATACCGAGAATGTAAACTAAAGCCGCTATTTGCTGGATTGTAATTACAGAATCCATTTGCATAAATAGTTTATCTAGTTTCTAGTATAAAAACTCACTTTATATAAATCATTATAAAATGTTAAATCTTTAGGAGAAATGATATATGTGTGTCAGAACAATAAGAAACTGGGAAAAATAAAAGGAGTCCTTACTGAGGAGGGAGAAGTTAGTTAAGTCGAATAGATCAAATCGTGTTAATGATAATTATTCCTTCATTATTTATTGATGAAAGTAGTATCTTTACACATAATGACTTTCCTACTAACATCATGAATACCAAAATTGTATCACTAACCTTAGGAGCTTTTTCTTAAACTTACTACACTTTTCTTTCAAAATCATAATATCTGTCACTTCATCAGATTTTACCCATTAAGTCTCCCCGTATTTTAGAGAAAGTTTAGATAAAATCATATATCCTTCTCTAAGTCTTCCCATGAACTTATCTCTGTTAGGTATATCTGTGATAGACAAAGAGGGGGTTTGGGCTTCATTGAATTTTCATGAATTTGTATTCAATTCTCAGTCCTTGGGCTTCACCAGAGTCACGGGAAAACCCGTTCATACCCCTCCGCCCCTTTAGCGGGATAACCCCAACCCACCTACTCCCAGTGGGAGTAAAAAAGAGGTGGGGAAACCCGCACATCTTGAGGTAGATGTTTAGAGATGCGTTTAATTGCCTATCCAGAGTGAACCCGCACCTCTCGCAGTGAAAAGTCCTGCCGACCTTTCGGGAAACCCATCCACATCTGGGGCAGGACTTGGAAGTGTGGTAAGGGTTCACCTCCTTCAAGA
>NZ_JBBHKU010000029.1:0-5461 GCF_037389295.1 Stygiolobus sp. RP850M
TCTACTACGCCGACCTGACCCTGGGAGGCCGAGTGATTACGGTAAAATTGCTAGTCCAAGAATATAAAGGTGACTCCGGGACACACGTCAGGTACCTCTACACGACCGATCTCTCGCTCAGTGAGGAGGAGATCGAGGAGGCTTGGAGGATGAGGTGGGAGATCGAGAAGCTTCACAGGGACGTGAAGGCCTTGGGACTGGAGGACTCCTCGTTCTGGAGGAGAGAGAGGCTTCAGGGTTACCTCACGATCTTCACCATCATGGTCAACGTTGTCAGGGAGCTGATAGGGGAGCTGAACCTGAGGAGTGTGGAGGCGTTCCTCAGGTTCGTTGAACGTTATTTAGGCGGACCGCCTGGGCTGATGAAAATCTTTAAGTTACGTTAAAGTCCCATAACTGCTGTATCATTAAATATTTCCTCCTCTTTTCTTGTTTCAGCCTCAACTTCCTCCCTAAGAGTTTCCTACACTATTTTCGGATCAACTTTCACTATCTTAGGTTTCAGGGGACGTTAAAACCAACTCATCACCTTTAATCTCATCTATTAATATACCGTTTTCTTTTATCCAAAGTTTTCCCTAACATCCTTGGATAGAACTATCATATCTTTCTTTCTCAACTTATTTGATAAACCGTATAATATAAGTTGAACATTTCAATCTAGTTCTCCTTCTTTAAAAGGTGAGGTTTTCATCTCTTAAACAAGGCAGACAAGCTTGTCTTATTAACATTCCTTAATCTCTTAAAAAATCCTTAATATAACTTTTGCACTACTTCATGTTAAGTCAAAGTGTTCTTCTTGTTTATCTGAATAAATATTAAGCTAACAACTCGCTCACTACTAACTACATTGGCTTTTTATATGTGGGAATAATAGTGGAATTTATGAAAAAAGAATATTTACTTAGCATTGACGAGAAAGGGAGAATAGTAATCCCCAAGGAAGTAAGGGAAGAGTTAAATATCACCAGTAAAGTAAAACTCATTGTTGAAGACGGTAAAATAGAACTCCTACCTTATATAAAAAAGAATTATAGAGGATTATTTAAAGCTAGTCTAAAGTCAGAGAATATAGACGAAATATTAAAAGAGGCCTTAGAAGAGAGGAGTAAAAAGTGGTTAAAAGATATCTAGACGTAAACGTGTTCGTATACTACCTAATCGATGATCCAGAATTCGGCAATAGGGCAGAATACTGGATAGAACATACTAATTGAGATCTACACTTCAGAAATCACGTTCTTTCAGCTTATCGTAGTCCTCAAGTATTTAACAAAAGAAGATGAAAAGGAAATTATGAGAAAAATATCTGAAGTATTTGAGGATCTAAACGTTAAGTTCATACACCTAGAACCTTACGAACTAAAAGAGGCATACGAAACCATCAAAAAGAACAATCTGGACTTTGAAGACGCAATACATTACAAAGAAAGGGGTTAAGGGGGCGGAAAGCCTTGCCTCTCTGAGGCGAGAAGGAAGCCAGTTTCAAGAATTTCTCACGCCTGATTTTAGTTCTTTGGAACTTCATTATCTAAAATAAAGGGAGAGGATCGTATTGTTGTTGTCGTCTCTTCATAAAATCTTTAAGGTTCATACTTTCATCTCTTCACATTCCTAAAAAGGTTGTAAAAGACGACTGTTGAAGTGAAGTATAATGCACCGGTTATCAGAAAGGGCAGGACCAAGTTTCCCTCGTTAAATAAATAACCTCCTATGGAAGGTGCAAAAGCCCTCGGAAGAGAATCAATTAACTGGATAAGACTACTTGCCCTACTTCTCTCATCCCTAGGTATTAGGCTCATTACTAAAGCGTTAAAGACCGGTGAAGCCATATTCATCAAGGCATTTCTCAGAACATATACTACCGAAGCCTCAAAAAACGTCGGTGTAAAGGGGAGGACGAACAGCAGGAGTATTGCAAGGACGTGAGTGTAAACTATTGTCTTAACCATCCCCAACTTGTCGGATAGCCTCGAGGAGTAAATTACGGCAAGGGCTAAAGTTAGCTCAGAAGCCATGAACACCGGTGATATATTTGATGCAGTTACGTGAAACCTGAGCCTAAACCATAAAGACATTAGAGGCAAAATTAACCCTGCGCCAAACCCTATTAACGCCTCTGGCAAAAACTTACCTACCGTGGGAAGTGAGGATAACTTGATTTTTCCTCCTCCCTTATAATCCTCTCTTACCGTGAGTAAAAGCGAGAAGGAAGTTATTGCGACCGCAAACTCCAAGAGAAATATCTCACCGTAATTTAAGTACAAGGGAAGAGAAGATCCTATAACGCTGAAAAGGATATTTAAAGACGTTTGATAGCTGTAGACCCTTTCGAGGTTTTTAGCCTTATCTGCAAGGATCGCACTGATTAGAGCCCCACTACCCCATCCTACCATAAAGATATATGCGTAAACGAACTTCAGGTAAAAGAGTAGAATGAAGACCGCTGATAAACCCCTACTCAATAAAGCGAATTTCTTTCTTCCATACAAGTCCCCTAATATCGAGAATATAAAGCCCTCGACTGATGAAACTAAAATTGACAAGGTAAACAAAGCCCCAATGAACAAAGGCGAGTAATGAAGTGAGAGTAAGTATAACGAGACTACAATAGTGTTAGCTCCCCAAATTACACCGCTCATTGAAGTAGAGAGGATTAGCCTATAAACATCATCCATAGTTCCGATTACCAACTAACTCTTAAAAATCGTTCGATCGAGTGGTTCAGCATGAAGTTTTTAATCTTGACCTAGAGAAAACAGTGATCAACGTAAGAGCTTTCTTTTATTCTCAGGCAATTAATGGCCATCCCCACCTAAAATTTCCTCTAACATATTTTCTAAATCGAAAGAGAAAATTATGACTTTTAACACTTGTAAAGTTTGCTCTTATTTTACCTTAAGCACCTAGTATAACATCCCTTTTGCTTAAGGTGGTTTTAGGACTAACTCCCGTAGAGGTTAAAGTTAAAACAGAAAAGTATTTTAATATAGAAGGAGAATAAAAAAAGTGAATGGCGATGAGGAAGTTTAACTATAACGAAATAGTAATCCTCAACCCATTGCAAACAAGGTACCAAATGATGTTTTCTAGGGAATTCATCCCTCTCTATGCTGCAGCAAACGACGGAATTTATAAGGTGAACAGAGCTAAGAGGTTAGGAGGTTTTGCAGCCGTAGTGGGGATAACGCTAGGGATAATAGTTTTACCTTTTATTCTTATATATGGAGTGTTTTTAGTTTCCCTATCATCTTCTGCCAGTTTAATCGGTATTGGACTGATTGCAGGTAGCATATTTGGAATAAATAAGTTAGTAAAGATTGGAAAGAGGTTTGGCAAAATTGCTAACGAATTAGAAGGTGAGCTTGTTTTATCGTGGAGCCAAGTAAAAACTATAACTGTCATGAATGTCAGGCAAGAGAACGTGGCTAATAGTCCTAGCTTAATTATTGCTCCTACTCTCGATATTAATGCTCCTACTTACAAGGAAATAGGTGACTGGCACGTGTTAACAACAGACAGGAGGGACATAACAATACCTAACGTTGATGATCCTCATAATAAGCTAAACTATGTAAAAAATAGATTTAATTTAAAATTTTAGTTGATTTTTTACATATATCTTCCAGGTGGTGGTTCTGAGGACGTAGATCCGCCACTATTATTTTCTACTACTACTATATTTCCGGAACCTCCTTCTTTTTCTCTCTAAATGCTTCCATCATATGTTCCCGTGGTCTTAGTCCGAAGACAAAGGCGGTCAGCAGGAATAGGAACTCTCCATCCATAGCTATAGGGTCGATAACAAACATTAACGCTCCCAATGGCAGTGTTGCCAATATAGCGAATGTTACTGCTACTATCAGCCCAGTAACCATAAGCCTATCAATAAGTCTATGACCACCATAGCAATTTTTCTTGTCCATTCGAATATCCATAGATTAGCCCATAAGGGAATTGTGTCTACTATCGTTAGCATTACAGCGTACTTAATTGCAACCACAGCTAACGTGATAGACAAAAGATATAGTAGCGCTGCAAGAAATACATCAACAGGATTTCCGAAGCCGAAAGGAACGAAATCCAGCAATCCGAATATGCCAACAATTAGGGCTTACACTACCGTATATTCCGCAACTGCTGCGCTAAGATACGTCCCAGCCACAGTATAAATTATGGTATTAATGAAATTCGCAGCGTAAGTATAAATTGTTAGGCCGCCCGCGAAGAACAGTCCCCAAACAGATAATTTGTACATTACGTCCCCATCGAGGTCAACAAGGTCGGCATACTCTCCCCTTATAGCGTTATATGCGATTGAGAAAGCTATGAAAAGCATTGCGAGACCAATGCTAAAGTCTTTCATTTGGTTGTAAATTGATTGTGACGCTGGTGACATGTTAGGAGTAGTAGAATATGTCATCCATTCCAGGGGTGCTCCAAACACTGGTATGATAGTTTGTATTGCTCTTTCAATACTATTAGCATCGCTGTTTATCAATCCAGAAACTGCGTCTGTGATTGCTCCTTCTATCCACCCAAGAGGTGAAGGAGGATTTGTAACTGTAACCAGAACTGCCCCGCTATCCTACGTGACCCCTGGGATAGCCCTTATAATCGATAACACATTTCTCATATTTCTTAGCCCCCTTAACAGCTTCTTCACTACTAAAAGAGCCAATGTATTTACCATCACAAGCAAGGACGTATTTATCATCATTATAAGCTTTAACTCTCTTAGTGAGTACTCAATATCACTCTATTGTAATCTGAAATAGAATCCGTGACGTTTAACCACATAGAGATCGCTTGCTGAATTGCTTCGGAAACGCTAATTCCTAAAATTACAGCCTTAGCTTTTAACAATCTGTAAAGCTACTCATCTATTTTATAATAAGTAACTTAATAACCATAAGACATACTACGCTATACTTTTATGATAAAGTTTATCTTTAATAATCGCATGAGCGTTAAGTGTTAGTGAATTTTGGGAACCTCACATCCTTTGAAAATCTCTAGACAGAATACTTTACATTATAACTATTCCTTTATTATCATAATAGTTTCCTAAAATTAGTGAATCTTAAAATTTTATAAACTAACATTGTTTTGCAAAATTATTATGATTAGCATAATAAATAGTGGAAAGTATAAGTGTTGAAGAAAATCTAGAAAGCAGCAGTTATGGGACTTTAACGTAACTTAAAGATTTTCATCAGCCCCGGCGGTCCACCTAAATAACGTTCAACGAACCTGAGGAACGCCTCCACGCTCCTCAGGTTAAGAGCCCTCACCAGCTCCCTGACGACGTTAATCATGATGGTGAAGATCGTGAGGTAGCCCTGAAGCCTCTCTCTCCTCCAGAACGAAGAGTCCTCCAGTCCAAGGGCCTTGACGTCCCTGTGAAGCTTCTCGATCTCCCACCTCATCCTCCATGCCTCCTCGATCTCCTCCTCGCTGA
>NZ_JBBHKU010000030.1:0-33279 GCF_037389295.1 Stygiolobus sp. RP850M
TATTCTCAGCTGTGAAGCGCACTTTTGGGGAATCCGTCAGGGCTACAAGCTTTTTGGGACAAGTGGTTGAGGCTAAGCTCAAGTTCTGGGCTTATGCGTGGATGGTCCACTTGGCTAATTCCTTAGTTGGTAGAGCTCCGGGTATTAGGGTGTGAGCTTGCGAATAACGTTGAAATAAATATTAATTACTAAAGAATTCTCAATGTATCATATCATGCTTATGAAATAAATTGAAGAGATCAACAAAGCACCTTATTCCGATTTATCTAAATTAAGAGGGATCCCTAGATATGAGTTTTCTAGAGGTATAGAAGGTAATGAAATATTAGATATGACTGGGCTGAAGGGCGTTGAGGATTTAGGTGATAGGCTAAGAGTATTAGCTGGTACTCCTTGGAGGGATGTAATTAGGTATAGCCCTGAATTATTCGGTAATCTTGATTTCTCAGTAGGCGGTAGTGTATTCTTTGGTGATGCTGGGTTCGGATTTAATGAATTTGGACTGATTAGAGATCGTGTAGAGATCGAAGGGTATCTTAACGGAATTAAATATACAGGGAAATATAATGGAGGTATAATATACACTGTATACATTAAGAAAGAGCTAAAATAATTAATTAACAAAGGTTATACTACAGATGACATAGACGCAATATTATACAAATTAAAGAGTTGGTTTTCCTCCGGTTTTCCTCCGGTTTTCCAGCGTTTAGAGATATTACAATTAACATTCAAGGGGGAGTAGCTAAGTTAATCGTCGCTTATCCGTCCACTAGAGAGCAACTCTTGTTAAAGTACGTTTCTGACTTACAGAAAGTAGATCCGGTGTATGAAGATTTGTCTCCCAGACATAAGTATAGATATTACGGTACTACTGACCTTAACGGTATTTTTCAGATAAAGGAAAACTTGAAACGAAGCGAGAGAACAATACTTCGGTTCAGGGGAACAAAAATCTACTTTGTCATTTACTCCAATACTACGTTAAAATTCATTGACACAATCCCATTAACATCTTATTCGGACTCGGATGCACAGAACAATTTAAACGGGTGTGTACTTTGCGGCAGATGCGTTGATGTATGTCCTTACGGGGAAATGATGGGCTCTCCAATTTATACTCCATTAGGGCTTTACGTGCTACAACCATTAGGATTTGCGGAAGGTTTAATAAACTGTCATATGTGCGGAAAGTGTGTTGATGTATGTCCCTCTAAGCTTGATATACTTTCTGACTTAAGGAAGTATGCAAGGTATAATAAAATAGACACTTCATTACCAGAAGTGAGGGAACTACCTGCTACTTCGGTAATAGTACTTACTCCTATAAGTAAGGGCTTTGAAGATAGAGCAATCAGGGCTTTGCTTTATCTTCACTCTAAGGGGAAAAAAGTTGGTCTAATAAAACTGGATATTAACGTCTTAGACTTGTTGCTGGATAAGGTTGATTGGGAGAATATATCTAAGAAATTAGAGGGAGTAAATGAAATATTGACTATAACTCCAGAAGAATACCACTATTTACAACCTATAAAGAGATTTAAAATAATCGATATTATCCTCGTTGAAGAATTGATATTACCAGATACAGATATAGAGGGAGAAAATCTTCATATCCCATGTATGCTTGGAATAAAGACAAGAAAGAAAGAATTAAACAAATGCAGTCTGGCTTTCTTAGAGGAAATATCTGGTAAAACTGTTGAAAGTAAGTTACCAGCTAAATATACCTTATGCCCCATAACTGCTAGGAAACTTAATATAAAGACCCCACTAGACACAGTCTTTCCCACTCTAAACTTAGAGGCGTTAAAGAACATAATATCAAAACTCCACCAAGGAGTAGAGGAAGGTGATTTGTTAATGGATGACTCAAAGTGGTACGAGGATATAGCTGAGGAGCTTTTCAAAAAAGTTGCTGACAAGATAATCTCAACTCAGCTCAATCGGTTAACCAAAGAAGAGTTATTGTTTCTTTACTTCTTTATGGATAAATTTGCCGAAATAAATGAGAAGGATAAAGAAGTTATTATAAAAGAGGTAAATAAAATTTTAGGCTCTAACTAAATAAAGTAAATGTCCTACTTCTGGCAAAATCAATTCTTTTGTTGCTAACCTAACAGCGTCTGGAGACCCTGGCAATAAGTAGACGACTTTTTTCCCAATTATCCCTGCGCTTGCTTTGGTTAAATACGCTGCAGCCCTCACCTTAGGGTCATCAAAACTGATATTTCTAAATACGTCAGAAAAACCTTCGATCTCTCTATCAAAAATAGGTCTTATGGTCTCTACAGTCTGGTCTGAAGGTGCATATCCAGTCCCTCCAGTGGAGATTATTACGTCCACCCTTGGATCGTCTAGTGCTTCCGCAAATGCTCTAAGTATCTTAACCTTGTCGTCAGGGACTAAGGAGTAGCCTACGACTGTGTAGCCGGCTTCAATAACTAATTGTTTTATAACATCACCAGACTCATCAACAACGGGTTCTTTTTTAGATAGTTTCTCGTATCTTGACGTGCTTACCGTTATTATGTAAAAGTTTATCTGTTTAGGGGCATGTTCTCTGTGTTTTTCGTGAGCATGAGTCATATAATCCTAACCTCCTTGGCTAAGTCTAAGTCAAGGTCGAGGAATTTATTTCTTTCGAGTAATATTCCGTCTACATACAGTCTTGTGCCTTCTTTAATTTCGGTGAATCTAGTCCTAAAAGAGGTCAGAGTTAGACCTTGTGTCGTTTCATAAATGACAGGGAGAGTATAAGATTTTTTCGCCTTAATGATCTCTATTATTCCCCTGAATTCTCTCTGTCTTATTACCAATCCAAAGTCTACACATTTTACAATCTTGAAAGTGTAAGGTGTGCCATTAAATATTCCCTCAAGTACTCTATCTCTTTTTAGGGTTTCAAAATCCCTTTTACTAAGCACTTCAACTTCCTCTTCATTTAAAGCATTTAGTGGGATCGTAACTCCTCTTCTTCTTAGTTCCAGTAGGGTGTAATAATGATCCGGATTGAATGAGAGAAAATCCATATCATTGTACTTATTAGCGTAGAGTAAGCTACCTGTTATTCCTACTGATCCGTTAAAATAGCTAAGAAATCTTTTAACATTTTCGGGTCTTTCTTTCTTAGGATCGAAGGGATCGAGGATAACACTTTCTTCTAAGGGAACTAGTGGAACTTCGAAACCGATCTCATCTAGGTATTTTAATAGATGCTGAAATTTCTGCTTAACGAGGACTAACGCTTCGTTTAACTTCTTGATTTTTCTACCCTTATACAATCGAGGAATAGCTACAGCATAACCATCAGGATGAAAACAGCCTTTAACTGCCCAAATCACGTTGTCATAAACGAGAAAATATCCCTCAGTAATCATCAGCTTTAAAGGAGTTCGTCCAGTCTTTAAATCTTGTGAAAATATTAATCATAGGAAGAGGAATAACTGGTAGCACATTATATTATCTATTCAGGGAAAAAGGACACCAAGTCTACGTAATAGAGTCGGGCTTTAGGAAATTTTATCCTACCCTGATTCATTCTTTATTACTTCGTGGGAAGGACATAGATTTAGCTTTAGATTCACTGGATTTCTATCGATCTCATAACGTACCTTTGTTTTCGTATTCCTCTTATACTATAGGGAAAATACCTTCAGAGGTATTCGATGATTGGTTGACGAGGGGCTTTGAAGTTAGAGAATTATACGTGGACTGGTTGAATACTTCAGCCATAGAGGGTAAGAAGACCGACAGACTTGTTGGTGTCAAAAACTTCGTAGACTCTGTCCCTTATTCTTATGGTAATGCGTATGTGGACGCTAAGGGTAGGATTTTCATTAGCAAAGAGAAAGAGATTAGTGGGAAATTTGACATCATAATATTATCTTCTGGTGCATGGAACTCGGTATCTACAAGTTTTAAACTTCCTCTTAAGAGCTACTATTGTTGGGCTTGGGCTGTTCTTACTACAAAAAGAGAGTTAGATAAAGTGTTTGTATACGACTACGAACTCGGGTTTTATTCGAGACCGGTACTAGGAATCGGTTCTTTCCTTTCCATAATAGGAGACGGCGATACCATTGAGTGTTCTCCATTTACACCACAAGCTGGTGACAAAAGGGCTGTAGAAGCTGCGGGTAAAAGGTTAGGACCCCTTGTACCGTTCTATAAAGGGGAAGGTTACTGTGAGGGAACTCCAGATATGAGACCAGTTTACGGTCAACTTACCGATAAGATATATTACATAGGGGGCCTTAACGGATACGGAGCAGAGGTAGGTCCAGGGTTGGCGAGGCTCCTCTTCCGTTTCATTATAGAGGGGGAGGAAGACAAGGATTATTCCGCGTCCAGATTTAACGGAGTAACAGAGTTTAAGATAAGTAAAGAGCCTCATGAATTCTAACTTCTATATATGTCAAGGTGTTTTTTTATCAACTCCTCATCCTTTAGTTCTTCTTCGTTTACTTCTAAATGGAGCCTTTGTCTTTCTTCACAGTCTTCACAGTCATATACTACCCACGCGTTTAAGAACTGCTCCCCGTAATAAAATTCCATAGCTCTCCAACCGTAGTTTTTTAAGAGTTCTTTAACTACTTTTAATCTCGTTGTAGGAAAAGCTACAAATTTCTTCATTTTGATGTAGTAGGGCTTCAGCGTTAACAAATAGTACCCGTTTACTAATACAGAAGTAGGAGTGTGAAACTCATCGAGATCACTAACTTTCACTAACTCTACTTTTCCCTTAGTATCTAGATAAACGGCTACGTTTCTGTAATCTTCAAACATGTCCCTTAGGTAATGCCAAGGAGGTGCAGGAGAGCCTAATATCCAGCTTAACATGATAACTCTTTATATACCCAGTGTGATAAATTTGATTCTAAATAATGATGATGTGACGGTTTACAGAGCTGATGAAGACCGCTTCCCTGACTGAGAGAGGGTTCGATATGAAAATGGATTACGTTAGGGACATTACCTCAGTTCAGAAGAAGGTAATTGATAAGTACGGTACTCTTTATGGTCTTGACGATATTGTGAAGAAAATTATTGGTCTTCATAGGACTGGAGTACTGAATATAAATCACTCCGTTTTAGAGATCATATTGGCCGCCCACCTCTTAAATCAAGGGTTTAAAGTTTATGCGGAAGTAGAAGTAGCGGGTGGTATAGTAGATATATATGCAATAAAGGGAATAGATATTTCAATTGAAGTCGAAACAGGTTACGTACCTCCAACCAACGCTATTTCAGCTGAGGAATTCCTTATGGGTAGATTAGCATTGAAAACAGCTAGGTATAGCAATGTTGGTCACGAGTTTTATATAGCCGTTCCTTCCTTTTACATACCCCCAATTCCAGAGCCACTATTAATCCCTCCAGAAGAAAGGAAGGAGGACGATATCAGGAAAGTAATGTTCTTAATAAGGAAATACAGTAAATCTCCTGATGTAACTCTTGACGACGTTAAGACGAGTAAGATTAACGGTATAATAACTATAAACACTAAATCATTAGACGTAAAAGTGATTGATATAAAGAATTTCTCCACGTTAAAACACTTTTATAGCCAAGTATAAGAAGGCAAACGATATAAAAGGCACTCCTATGTTGTCGTCCAAAAAAGGCGCGATCTCAACTAGCGTAGCTATTACTCCAGATATTGCACCGTATATACCGAAAAAGTAATAACCCAGAGGAACACACACGATAGCCATTCCTACACTTCCCCAAAATCCCTTCACTCTCCTCTTGTACACGTAATTGCGGATAATTCCAGTTACACCGTCTCCGAAAGACATGTAATAAATTGGCAACAAGGGAATGAATACGTCTTTAGTTAACCAGTAGTCGTGATCGAGAAATTCCATAATCAAGAGTAATGTTCCGAAAGAAAAAGTATAGTAAACTTCGCCTCTATTTCCTTCATCCTGAAACCAGTTAAGGTAGTTTTTCTTCGCTCTGTGAAATATTAAATATGCCATCAGAACATAAGATGCTATAATAGGGACAAGCGGAGAGGTGAAAACAAAAGGTGCAAGTACGGCTACAACACCTCCTCCTAACATGTGTATTACTTTTCTAGCAACATAGGTCGTTGTAATTTTGCTAATGAGTTTTGATATGTAAAGAGTGACAGTAGCTACCCATATTGTTAATGCAATACCCCATTCAACGTCTCTTATCGTTAATAACATCAATAATGAAAGCTGTTACATTAAATTATAAGTTCAGCTATTCTTACTCGTGCAAGTCTTTTTGTATAAGAGGATTGGAGATTACCTATTACCTTCCCAAGAGGGAGATGTCATAGTAACAGTAAGTAACTTTCTTATCAAGGTTTACGATCGTAATAGCGGTTTAGAACTAAAAGATGTGAAGTTCAAGTTATTTGGAAACGAAATACCTCACCTGAATAAATTAAAAGAGCTCGAGAAAGCTACGGGAATCGATGTTGACGAAAATTATGCCTTAGCTTTTCCTGATCCTAAGATAAGAATACTAAAACTGAATCAACTTGCCGGTTACGTATTTGAGGAACATGTATATTCCGTCTTATCCTCTTACTTTAACGTTAAGAGGTACAAAAACTCGGGAATTATGTCATTGCCTAAACTGGGTTTAACATTCCATAATACACCGGACATGTTAGTTGAAGATAAAGTAGTGGTAGAAGCAAAGGTGGGACTTTACGAGTTAGAACAAATTAGGGACTACGAGAGAAGATATTCGAAAGGTGTTATAGTTTTCCCTTGGGCTGGCAAATGCAAGACCTCAAGGTGGGTTTGTTTTAACTACTTTTTAAAGGACTATGAGAGGGTAGTGAGGTATATAAGGAGTTTAATTAGTTAAGTAAATATCTACCTATGCTAATAGGTGAATTTTTAAATTCAGCAAGTAAAGAGAGGGTATGGAAATAGGTACGCCTCTTCTCGAAGGTGCAAAAAAACTCCTCTGGCTTGGCGGAGGAGAACTGGGTAAAGAAATGGTGATAGAAGCCCAGAGGATGGGTTTAGAGACCGTAGTAGTGGACAGATATGATATGGCACCTGCGATGCATGTAGCTCATAGAAAGTATGTAGTGAACATGTTAGATGGTAATGCAATAAGGAGTATAATTAAAAAAGAACATCCAGACGCTATAATTACTGAAATAGAGGCAATTAATACTGACGCATTGCTGGATCTAGAACAAGAGGGCTTTAGAGTAATTCCTAACGCTAGAGCCGTCAAGATCTGTATGAACAGACTAGACCTTAGAATGTTGGCTGCTGAGAAGGTAAAAGTGCCTACTACTGCTTATGCCTTTGCCGAGACGTCAGAGGAGGTTAAAAAAGCATGTAAGGACATAGGCTATCCATGTATAATAAAACCTGAGATGAGCTCAAGCGGGCATGGTCATGAGGTAATATATAGTGAATCTGAAGTCGAGGAAAAGTTTAAGGAGGCATTGACCCATGCCAGAGGAAAAAGTAGTAAAGTTATAGTCGAGGAGTTCATAAACATTGATAGAGAGCTTACAGTACTTACATATAGGTACCCATTGATTGACGGAGGAGTTCAGACGAAGACTTTACCTCCGATAGAACATCAGAGACCTAAAGACGTATATTACTACGTTGAATCATGGCATCCCTCAACTGTTCCAGAGGACGTAGTAGCCAGAGCTAGAGAATATGCAATGAGAGTTGTTGACGAGCTAGGTGGTTTCGGTGTATTCGGTGTAGAGATACTTATTAGCGGTAATAGAGTTCTCTTCAGTGAAGTATCTCCGAGACCCCATGATACTGGGCTAGTGACGATGGCAAGTCTGGATATTAACGAGTTTCAAATCCACGTGAGAAGTGCAATAGGACTCCCAACTCCAGAGGTCAAGTTAGTAACACCTGCAGCAGCTCACGTTATTTTGGCTAATAATGAAAAGTGGGCCCCTAAATTCATTAATGTGGAGAAAGCTCTAGAAATTCCTGGTGTTCAAATAAGGCTCTTCGGAAAACCCTCTACTTACTATAAAAGGAGAATGGGCGTTGTCCTAGCTACTGGTAAGGATGTAGAGGAAGCTAAAGAGAAAGTTAGAAAGGCTTCGTCACTTATACTAGTATCATAATCCATGAATTTTCTTTAATTTTTCTACTATCTCCTCTACTCTCTCCTTCACGAATTCTGATGAGGCTAAGTAACAACAATCCTCAAGTTCCAAGAACTCCGTGAAGTCTAAATTTGCTAACTCCGCTGTAGATAATGCCCATATTTTTGCCGTTGACTCGTAATTATAACCTCCACCTCCGGTCATAACAATCTTAGCATCATAATCACGAGCAAGCTTGTGGAGAGTTCTAATCAAGTCTAAATAACCTTTGTTAGATAGTTTTAACTCAACTAAAGGATCAGTAAAGTGCGAGTCTCCCCCGTTCAGGATTACAATTAGATCCGGTTTAAACCCATTTAGCTTAGGTACCACAACTTGGTTGAATGCATATAAATACATATCATCTGCAGTCCCGGGTGGTAGAGGAATATTCATAGTCAACCCTTTTGCATCTCCTTCTCCTATTTCGTCAACGTCTCCAGTACCGGGGAAGAAGCCCTTATGGTACATGTGAAGGGATATTTTAAGGACTTTAGGATCATTTGCAAGAAGTAGCTGTGTCCCATCACCATGATGACCGTCTATATCTACTAGAGCTATTCTGTTGAATTTTTCCTCGGCTATTTTTATCCCTAAGGCTACATCATTAAATACACAAAATCCGGAAGCTGAAGTGTATTTCGCGTGGTGGAATCCTCCGCCTATGTTTATCGTGTGATCATATCTATCAAGTAATTTTACGGCGGTCACAGTACCACTAACCCTAACCAAAGCGGATTCAAATATACCTTTAAACGCCGGTGTATCACCGTCATCTAAATATCCTCTTCCTTCTTCACTCTTTTTCTTCACAAACTCAACATATTCCTTTGAGTGAACTTTGTACAACAATTCCTCGGGTATAATGTCCGGTTTTACGAGATCTATATGGTGAAATGCACCTCTTTCTTCAAGTATTTTTTTCGTCATTGATTCACGGAGTGATTTGAAAGGATGAATCCCAGGGAAAGAATAGTCCAAATAACGATCATCCCATACGAATGCCGTCTTGTGCATTACAATTATCTACGTTGAAAAACTATATAAGTGTAGAACTGGATTTTTCCATGATGAGTATAAAAGAATTAATCGAGGAACCGAAGGTAGTAGCAACTTACAACGATAGGATAAGGGAAATAGTAAGTAAGATGAGGGAAAATAATCAGTGGGTAGTACCCGTAATTAAAGAAAAAGAAGTCGTGGGGATGCTAAGTTATAATGATCTCCTAAGAAAAAGGATCAGTCCCGAGTCTAAAGTAATAAACCTTATGAGTCCTTTACTTTCGGTAAGCGAAAAAGACGATATTCAGAAAGTAGTGGCTAAGTTCTACACGGCTAAGGCTAGGGCTATTCCAGTTGTTGATGATAAGAAAAGATTAGTGGGTATAATCACTAGGGAGAGATTACTCTCATATTTCTTAGGTAGTGGTGACTTTGCGAAAGCAAGGGTTAGAGAATACATGAACTCACCAGTTATAACTGTTAATGCTGAAGATTCGGTAGCAAGAGCTAGATGGCTTATGAGTAATAACAACGTGACTAAGTTACCAGTAATGGAAGAAAAGAAAGTTTCTGGAATCATCTCCGCTAAGGATATTGTAGATAGGCTTTACAGTAGTGGGGGTAAGAAAAAATCCTCAATCCTCACAGAGGAAGAGAGGTTGATGGCATTACCCGTAAAGGAGATAATGAGTTACCCAGTTATAACCGCAAAAGGTGACGATATTGTAGAAAAGGCGATAGAGACAATGTTGTCTAAGAAGATATCTGGAATGCCGGTTCTAGAAGGGGAATATTTAGTAGGTATGTTTAGTGGTATTGACGCAATAGCCATCATCGCTAAAAAGTATCAGATGGAGATACCTATTGAGGCAAGATTGACAAGTGAATTAAAACAAGGGAATATGAAAGCTCTCATAGATAGTATATTAGAGAGGTACCTTTCGAGACTAGAGAAACTCACGGACATTATAAACTTTAAAGTGACGTTTAAAGAGGAGTCCAAGAGTGAAGGTAAGAAGCTATATCAAGTAACAGCTAGAGCTGTAACAAAAGTAGGCGACTTCGTAACTAAGGACAGTGATTGGGATCCGGTAACTGCCGTAAGAAAAGCAGTTGAAAGGTTAGAAGAAAGAGTGCAGAAGGAATTAAGAAAAATGGAGACCACTAGAAGGAAACCAAAGGCAGAGGAGAGTTGAAATTTGCAATAGTTCAGCCTACTAGTACTTTCTCAGCAGTACAACTTACTGAGGAAGCACTGAAGGCGGGAGCAGAAATAGTGTTGTTGCCTGAGAAATGGACTAAGCACTTAGACGATGTACCTTTAGTGGATTTCCAACGACTTGCTAAAAAGTACACGTCTTATGTAATACCTGGAGCCGTAGAAGACGGTGTCTCAATTATTTCACCGGTCATAGACCCGAACGGTGAAGTAAAAGGAATAGCTAAAAAGATACATCTTTATGAAGACGAAAAAAACAGACTTTTTCCCGGGTCTTCGACGATTATATTTACATATAGAGGTGTAAAAATTGGTATAGTCATATGCTACGACGTTGACTTTCCCGAGGTAATAAGGCAGATGTTCGTAAAGGGCGTCGAAGTAGTGCTAGTACCATCGAAGATTCCTCAGGATGGGTTGGAACTTTGGAGGGATTATCTTAGAGTTAGAGTACTCGAAAATAGGTTAGCAATTGTCAACGCCAACGCTTTACAGTTACCAGAATACTCAGGTAAAAGTGTGGTATATGTTCCCGTGAAAAGAGGTAAATATGTATACGCTGAAAAAGTTGCAGAAATGGGATCTTCTGAAAACTTCCTGTTAGTTGACATAAACCCGCTTCATTATATGGATTTAAGAGTAAACAGACTAAAGGAGTACTCTAATTTTGAAATAAACGAAATTTGAATTCCTAGAGAAATAATCATTAAAAAATAAAAAACTATTTAGGATTTAATTGAATTTTCAACTAACTTCAGTGGATGTGTCTGGCGAATTATCGGTTGATGGTGAATTACCCTGTGAATGGTGGTGTCCATGGTCTCCATGGTGTCCATAAGGATGAATTAATAGTAGAGACTCGTTATTTACACGCAAGTCTCCGTTTGGGTTATCAGCCACTTTGTAATGTATCGTTATTATTACATTATACTTACCTGCTGTTAAGTTGAGTTCCTGATTGTCGTGATATAAAGTTAAAGTTAGTGTAGTGTTTCCGATGTTTATCGTGACATTGAACGAGGAGAACACTTTAGACAGTTTTTCTGTGTTTAATAACTCTATTTCATAAGTTCCATTAGATGAAATTACAAGAGTAGCGTTTGCAGATACTGTTCCCGTTTCACCAGCTGTTATATTGCCTAGATTTATGTATGCAGGAATTATTTCAGTATTATTATTATTACTATTATTATTAGTTTGTATTACATTATATGATATATATGATAGCGGTCCGTAGCCATGCATTCCAGCTAGCATTACACCAGTCGCTGCGGCACTTGTCACTATTAGTAGTAAGAGGAGTAGTGGTTTCATTTTTGGTCATAACATACTTCGTGTTTCACCCTTATTAAGATGTCATAGGTTAAAAACTGTTTCATAGTGTTTCAGATACAGAAATAATATATTTTTCCACTATGAGAGTTTGGTGTGAAATCGTTAAGTGCTTTAAGCTCAAAAAATGAAATTAAAAATTTAGTTGAGAAAACTATTGAATTTTCAAATAAATTAGATTTACAGCCAATTATTACATTTTATCTTGAGGATAGATTGTTACGAAATTTAATCAAAAAATTAGATAATAAACTCGGTAAATTATTTCAGGAAAATAAATTCAATAGAGAAAGGTTTATTCAAGACGCAGTGAAAACTCTAGTTGAAGACGAACAAAAGCTAACAAGTGTAAAAGATAAAATCATAAACAAAAAATATATTCAATACATTTATTATGCAGTTCCAATAGATAATGTGGAAGTCACAATAGTGAGAAATAATTGGGTTCCACCTAGAGCTATAATCCTCAGAGGTAAAGTCAGATTCACCTTTATGCCCCATACTACCTTTAGTGAACTTGAACAGAAAATAAACACTCAGAATGAGGACGACATAATACTTGAATTCGAAAATGGAGTAGTGATTAACTATGAAAGGAAGAGAAACATATTTACCGATTTTCGTAACACTTCTGAAGTTCTTCAGTCTAAGGAGCAAGTGATTGTCAATCTAGCCCCAACCTTAGATACATATCTTCTCACAGCAGTAATTGCGAACAACGTATATCCGTGGATTAATAGAGTGAGAATTACACGTAATGGAGAAAACCTAGAATACGAGATCATATCAGGGAAGGCAAGTAAGGAAGAGGTGATTAACGGGAATACAATCGATCCTCAGAGTAAGGCTGAACTATTCTACGATTATAAGGCCAATAAAAAACTTGACGCAGAGTCTATAATAAACGGTATCATTTACAAATTACCCGGTATATAGGATTTCCTTGTCAATAGGTACACTTCTTATTTTCTTCCCTGTTAGGTCTTCAACTGCACTCGTAATTGCAGCAGCTGCTACTCCCACTGGGATCTCTCCTATACCTTTTGCACCTAACGGAGTATAAGGTGATGCTGTTGGAACTATATTAATCTCAAATTCTGGCAAATCTAACGCTGACGGAAGTCCGTAATCTATTAATGAAGTAGTGAGTAATTCACCCTGTTTCCCGTACTTGTATGCCTCATATAACGCAAGCGAAACTCCAATAGCCGAACCTCCTATTACTTGCTCTTTAACTAACTCTTCGTCAATAGGGGTACCCGGGTCTATATATACTATCAATTTTACTGGTTTAATTAGCCCAGTTTCCCTATCCACTTTAACAACTGCTATATCACATGCGAACGGATAAGCTGTAAATCTGTACTTCCCTTGGTGGTTAAATGTGTACGTTACCTCTGTTCCGTCAAACTTGGAAATGTATAGCCTATCTCCGTTTTTAGTGATGAAGTAACCATTTGAGAACTCGACTTCCTCTCCGTACTCCTTCCTTATCCTTTGGGAAATCACCTTTACCAGCTCCTCAACAGCGCCCTTTATTGCACCAGCCATAAAGACCGCCATTCTGCTTCCTCCGGGGCCAAATGAAGGGGGAGAGGAGTCGCTGTCAATCGTTTCTACGGTAACTAGTTCTACTGGTATACCTAAAAACTGTGAGACTAGCTTTACAGCCGTATGTTCGTTCCCTTGTCCTTCCGGACTGTAACCGACTTTTACGACTACTTTACCGTTTCTGACCTCCATCTTAACACCTTCTGTTCCTGATGGAGTGCTAGGATCGGTAGAACAAGCCAACCCAATACCATAACCCTTCTCTCTTAAGTTCCATAAGTCAGTTCTTTCGAGGGCTAAAGATAACAGTCTATTCGGATCTCCTGAGTCATATAGTGTGTAAGGAGCCTCATATGGGAAACTGTCTATGAAGTTCTTCTTTCTGATGTCGCTCTTGCTTATTCCAAGCTCTTCCGCTAATGTGTCCATTATCCTTTCTAAAGCCCAAGTGTGGGGTGGGGTGCCAGCTCCTCTAAATGCTCCCGGCGGATTTTTGTTAGTTGCTATAAGTTTAGCACTGTATCTGATGTTTCTTACTTTGTAAGGCCCAGCTAAAATACCAGAAGGCTTGAAAGCTTGTCCGTTATACAAGCTAGCACCTATGTCTTCAAACACGGTAAAGTCTAACCCCGTTATTAACCCGTTCTCTTCGTAGTATACTTTTATTTTGAAAGTCCTTTCTGGTCCTGAACTGTTAGATGCCTTTAAGTGCTCAGTTCTGGTCTCTATCCATTTTATAGGTACGTTAAATTTAGCCGAAGCCTGGACTAGTACGGAAATGTAAGGTGCTAATGAAAACTTTGAGCCAAAACTACCTCCGGCCCTGAGAGGCACTAGTTTGACTTTTCTTCCGCTTGTTTTGCTAATTTCTTCAGCCAAAAATTTTGGAGCTTGAGCATTAGAGTAAACTGTTCCGTCTGGGTACACTATTGCACCAAAGGTCTCTATAGGGTTTCCCGAAGACCTAGACCAATAAAGGTCTAAATCTAACTCCTTGTCGCCAAAAGGAATAGTGCCGTATTCCAAAGTCTTTTCGTATACCACATTAGTCTTGAGCTCCTCGAAAACCAGTACTTCATTCTTTAACGCTTCCTCTACATTAGAAACCGGTTGTAAAACTTCATAGTCAATGTTAACCAAGTCCGCAAGGTCTTGTGCTTTATAAGGATCTTCGGCTATGATAAGTGCTATAGGCTCTCCTTCGTATCTTACTTTTTTGAAAGCCAAGGGTAGAGTCAAGAGTGCAGAGCCTTCATTCTCTCCTTTTTCGCCTTTATTAAAATAGAGATCTTTTGCAGTAAATACGAGCCCTCCTTTCCTTATCACTTCCTCTGTATCTATCTTGAGAATTCTGGCATGGGGATATGGACTCCTTACGAAAACACCGAAATAACCTTTATACGGTATATCGTCTACGTAATTTCCTTTTCCTGCAAGCAAATCTAATACGTCGTTTCGTCTCATGTGTAAGTAAATGTGCTAATGTATTTAAAGCATTGTTTTAATCGATCTATTCTACATGAGATAAATAGAATTATTTAAAGAATTTTTATTTTTCAACAATTGTTTAGTTTGATTTACAAAATTATTTATATTCTGGAATATCGAGACTATAAGGTGGTATGAGATTAACATGGATGATTGGAGGAGCACAAGGTACTGGGATTGATACATCGGCTACTATTTTCGGTAATGCCATAGCCTCAGCTGGGTATTATGTATTCGGAAACAGAGAGTATTATTCTAACATAAAAGGTAGGCATAGTTACTTCACGCTAACGATTTCAGATAAGAGAGTAAAGAGCAATACACAAAAGGTAGATATCCTTGTATCCTTTGACGCGGAAACAATATTTCACCACTTTACAGACGTTACATCTTATTTGATATACAATAAGTCCGTAGAAAATGTTAAGTTAGATTCTATTCAGGCAATGGAGGAAGAAACTAAGGATAGAATAAGAAGGTCTCTTCGCATAGACTCTCAAGAAGTGACAGTATATTCAGCTCTTAAGGTAGCCCAAGAAAAAGGAGTTAAGTTAATTCCAGTGAATTATGAAGAGATAACTAAGAAAATCGCCGACGAGTTTAAGCTTCCCTTATCCGTTGTAGAGAGGGTCAAAAACACTATAGGAATAGCTGTTTCTTACAAGCTCTTGGGATTAGAACAAGAGATTTTAATCAAAGCGAGTAATAGAACGTTTAAGCAGGAGCTTTTTAGGAAATTAAACGCAAGAGCTATAGAGGAAGGTTCTTCGCTAACAGACTCGGTCTATAACCTTAGAACGTTGAAGACCAATAGTGAGAGATATTGGTTGGATGGGAACACAGCAGTGGCAATAGGAAAAATATACGGTGGCCTCAGATTCCAGTCATATTATCCTATTACCCCTGCCTCGGATGAAAGCACGTTTATAGAAGCTCATCAAGAGGTTCTGATGACAGATCCAAAGACTGGCGATAAAATTAAAGGTACTGTAGTAGTTGTCCAGGCTGAAGACGAAATATCCGCGGTTAACATGGCAATAGGGGCTGCATTAGCAGGTGTAAGATCAGCAACTGCAACGTCTGGGCCAGGATTCTCATTAATGATTGAGGGTTTAGGATGGGCAGGGATGAATGAAGTGCCCGTTGTTATCACCTATTATATAAGAGGTGGTCCCTCTACGGGATTGCCTACAAGAACCGGTCAATCGGATCTCCTATTCCCAATGTTTGCGGGACACGGCGAATTCCCAAAAATAATAATAGCTTCTGGAGACCACGCGGAAGCGTTTAGGGACGCGGTATGGGCTTTAAATCTGGCAGAGAGGTATCAAACTCCCGTTATACACCTTGTAGAGAAAACTCTAGCTAACTCCTATTCTACAATACCTAGGGAGGAACTTAAGTTAGAAGAGCTAAAAGCAGATAGGGGTAAGATAGTATATAAAGCAGACCCCACATATCGTAGGTTTATGTTGACATCTGACGGAATATCAACGAGAGCGCCTTTAGGAGGAGCTCTCATGTATTATACAGGGGACGAACATAACGAGATGGGTCACATATCTGAAGACCCTGAGAACAGATTATTCATGTATGAGAAAAGGATGAAAAAACTCGAGACAGCAGACCGTGAAATTCCAGAAGAGTCTAGAGTTAAGGTATTCGGAGATACTGATTCCAAGAATGTCATAGTTACATGGGGATTTGCGGGTTCAGTCCTTGAAGACGTAATCAACGAGGGTGGCATTGACGCTCTGATATTACAACTCAGAATGTTCTCTCCTTTCCCTACAAAGCTTGTATCAAATATGCTCAGTGATAAGGAAAAAATAATTGCTGTTGAAGGAAATTACTTAGCTCAAGCCTCAAAACTCATAACAATGTTTACTGGAATTATGCCTACTAACTATATTTTGAAGTGGAATGGAAGGCCGTTCCTGAAGGACGAGTTAGAAAGTGCGTTAAGGCAAACCATTAAAGAGGACGTTAAAAAGGTGGTTTTAAATGGAGGCGCTTAAACAGTTCAAACCTGAGTGGAGTGACTGGTGTCCAGGTTGCGGTAATTTTGGCATACTTAGTGCTGAACAGCAAGCAATAATGGAGCTAGGACTAAATTTAGAAAGGGTTGTAATCGTATCTGGAATTGGATGTTCTGGTAAACTACCGCACTTCATGAGGGTACCAATCTCTGGAGTCCATACTCTACATGGTAGAGCAATAGCATTTGCAACTGGAATCAAGCTTGCTAATCCTTCGCTGGAAGTAATAGTGAATGGCGGAGACGGGGACTTACTGGGAATAGGAGTCGGTCATTTTGTTTCAGTAGGAAGAAGAAATATCGATATTACGGTAATAATTCACGATAACGGCGTTTATGGTCTCACAAAAGGGCAAGCCTCTCCTACACTTCTGAGAGGAATAAAGACTAAGTCGTTACCTAAGCCCAATATTAACGATGCGATTAACCCTCTATTCTTGGCATTATCCTCTGGGTACACCTTCGTGGCTAGGGGGTACGCCTATGACGTTAAACACCTCAAAGAATTGATAAAGATGGCTATAAAGCACAAGGGTTTAGCAGTAATAGATGTACTTCAACCGTGTCCAACATATAATGATATAAACACTAAGGAATGGTACGACAAAAGGGTGTATAAACTCGAGGAACAGTCTGACTGGGATCCAGTAGCGAGGAATGAGAACGAGGTCAAGGATAAGCTAAAGAAAGCATTAGAGAAGAGTCTAGAGTGGGGAGATAGGATACCCATTGGAGTATTCTATAAGAACGAAATAATCCCATCTTTTGAGGAAAGAATTAGCCAAACTGCGCCTTCTTACCATCAGTATTACCCCTCCTCTCAACCAATTGATGTAGACGGTAAATTAAATACCCTTATAGACGAGATCCTGAAAGAGAAGAAAGTAGAGAATTAGATCTCAAGTTTTCCGTTTTTTAAATAAATTTTTTTGAAAGTAGGCGGCAAGTTTGTTAAGTCTTTCTGTGAGGCGATCATGACACAGCACCAGTCCTTATATTCCCATGGATCTTGATCTCTAAGGAAAAACGACTTTAACCTATCTGGAACGGAGCTTTCAAGAATTTTATAGTCTTGAAAGGTTGAATAAACAGTGTAAATGTTATCAGCTTGTATTTCTTTATCTAATACTCTCCATACTACCGGTCTTGCCTTGACTTTCTCCCAAGGTTCAACTACTTCTCCGACCTTAAACCCTGCTGGAGCTGTGCCTACTACTTCTAATATTTCTTTCATTTCAACTTTTCCTTCACTATCAATAATTACTAGCGTATCGCCTTTCGGATAATAGAAGTAGTACTTGTTAGATGCAAAACCTAGTAGGACTACAAAAATCTTCTCACCGTTATAATTTAAGAAGTACTCTTCAACAGTCAAAAGCTATACCCGAACATAAAACGTGATTTGGATCTAATGAATTTTTCAGTAACCTTAGAGAGGTATAAGAATAACCCAAACAATCCTCACCATCTCTACACCCCTTTTCGATCACTACAGTGTAATCCTCACCGCGTAATGAAAGAGCTTTTTCGTCACACGTTCTA
The DNA here is from genome assembly GCF_037389295.1 of Stygiolobus sp. RP850M. Lineage (NCBI taxonomy): Archaea > Thermoproteati > Thermoproteota > Thermoprotei > Sulfolobales > Sulfolobaceae > Stygiolobus > Stygiolobus sp. RP850M. The sequence goes on from NZ_JBBHKU010000030.1 coordinate 18,301, forward strand.
ACATATCCACTTCCGTAAAACGCTATCCCAGAGGAGAATTTTTTTAAAAGTTGTAATTCTTCACCTCTGGCTGTAACTACCCCGTAGATCCTTTCGCATCTCATACCCGTTGGTAAAATGCCTTCTATTACTTCTGAGTTTTTTGAGATCTTTTCAATATAACTTGAAAATCCTGCAAAAATTGCATAGGTGGAGATCTTCGAAGAGTCTAGAAAGGATACTATTCCCCACGGGTTTTCTCGTACAATATCTTCCGGTCTGTCGACTTTTATTGATATTATTTTCTCGGGTTTAGGTAAAACTTTGATATAAAGTTCTAGGTAAATACCCAAGGTTCCTAAGGCCCCCGAGAGAGCTTTCCAAATCTTGTAACCGCTGGAGAACTTGGTAGTCTTTCCCCCGCTCTTTATTAATTTACCGTCACCGGTGACTATTTTCGCCCCTAATATCAAGTCTCTAGGATAAGGGTACCATAGGGAGAACGGTGAGGGTAAATTAGTTGATATTAGACCGCCGATAGTACCTTCGTAAAATGCAGGAAAGAACAAGTTGTTATTGGACAGATGTTCTTGAAGGTCGTTGAATCTAACCCCGCTTTGAACAGACACGTAGAGGTCGGAAGTGGAGCTTTCCAAGATTTTGTTTAACCTTATAGTGGATATACAAATTTCGAATGGTTTTTCAACTACGTGGTGAGTTCCCAGTCCCAGAACGTGAACTTTCTTACCGCTATTATTAGCGTTTCTTACGATTTCTAAGATCTCTTCATAACTTGTAGGTTCAAACAATTCCTTACATTTCATGATTGTGTATAAACATTTTAAACCATAATAACAATTTAAGCTTGTGCAATTAATTGACGAGCTAAAGCAGATCGTAGGAGAGGAATGGGTGATTTCTTCTGATGAAAAAAGGCTATACGGTTTTGACGGTCTATCCGCTGTTAAGGGAGAACCAGAACTTGTTATTCTACCGGGAAGCGAAGAAGAGGTCGTTAAGGTAATAAGGTTGTTAATTTCACGGAGAAAGAAAGTGATAGTCAGAGGTTCAGGTACCAGTCTTAGTGGAGCTACAGTTCCGCTTAATGGCGATGAAGTAGTTGTAGGCTTAAGCAGGATTAACAAGGTATACAGCATACAAGGCTTAGAAATAGAAGTAGGTCCGGGTATAGTTAACGCCATAGTTACTAAAAACGCTCCTTCTCACTTATTTTACGCACCAGATCCTGCAAGTTACCAAGTTTCAAGTATCGGAGGTAATATATCACATGACTCGGGAGGTATTCATGTTGTTAAGTACGGCCCTACTTACAATAGTGTAATAAGATTAAAGGTAATTTTGCCGAACGGTGAGATTGAGGAATTTAAGCCTTCACCGTTTCTCAACCCTAGTAGTATATTTATAGGGGCAGAGGGCACGCTCGGAGCTATACTTAGAGCTAGACTTAGATTATTTGTGCGACCTAAGGAGAAAAAAAGTGTAATAGCTTCATTTAACTCATTAAGGGATGCAGCGAATACGATAGTGGAGATATTCAGAAGCGGTGTAATACCTTCGGCTTTAGAGATGATGGACAGATACTCGATTATAGCTATAGAAAAGAGCAGATATAAGGCAGGTCTGCCAGAGAGTGAAGCACTGCTATTAATAGAGCTTGACGGTTCGCAAGTATCCGAGGAAGAGAGTAGAGTGAAATATGTGATAAGTAATAATAGAGGAGAAATAATAAGCACTAAGGACGAGTCGAAGTATTGGAATGCAAGGAAAGGTGCTTTTCCTGCTATGGGAACTATATCCCCCGCATATATAACTCTGGACTGTAACGTGTTGAGAAGCAATTTGGCTGAAACATTAGAAAAAATCAGGGAGATATCCATGAAATATAATGTCTATATTGCTAATGTGTTTCATGCAGGGGATGGTAATCTACACCCTCTAATTTCCTATAATCCGGAGGACTTCGATAGCTTTTATAGGGCAGTCAGGGCGAGTGATGAAATAGAAAAGCTAGTGATAAATAACGGCGGTGTGCCTTCGGGTGAACACGGAATAGGGATCGAGAAGGTTAAGTATCTCGGAGTATATTACGACGAGATAAGTTTGGACGTAATGAAGAGGTTAAAAATAACGTTCGACCCGGAAGGTTTGTTCAATCCGTGTAAGATGTTCGGTAATTGTAAAGTAAATTCGAGAGAGTTAAAGGTGTTATGGGAATGGGATTAAAAGAAGAGCTTTCTAAATGTGTGCATTGTGGGTTCTGTCTTGAGGTTTGTCCTACTTACGTAATAACTAGGTCTGAAACTCATTCACCACGCGGTAGGATTACAGCCGTGAAATTAGGTATTAGCAGTGTAGGTCTTAACACTTGTATGTTCTGCAGGAGATGCGAACTTGCATGCCCCAGCGGGGTGAAATACTCAGATATAATAACTTCAGTCCGTAAACCCAACGTAATAGAGAAAGTTTTGGTAAGAATGCTAGAGAGACCCGAGACACTCACTCCCTTTATAAAACCCGTACTCAGGTTGAACGGCTTTACCCCGTTGAGTTATGAGGAAGAGGATTACGATCTGGTATTGTTCCCGGGATGTATAATGTCCGTAGTCTTTAGGAGTACTGTGGAGAATGCGTTGAGGTTTTTGAAGAATCGAGGGTATAGAGTGAAGATTCTGAACGGTTGTTGTGGATTGGCCCACACTCATGTAGGAGAGACCAGGAGAGCTGAAGAGCTAATAAGCAAGCTGAAGGAAATTAAGAAGCCGATAGTTTCTCTTTCGTCTAACTGTTCGGCTCATATGAAGGAGAAGGGTTTAAACGTATATGACTTCTCAGAGTTTTTAATCAAGTTCGCTAAGGAATTACCTAAAAAGGATATGGAAGTCACTTTACATCAACCCTGCCACGCTCACCTATCAGGGATCGATAAGTATGACAGACAAGTTTTAGAAATGATGGGGGTTAGGATTAGAGAAGCTGAAGAACCGTCCTTCGAATGCGGTGCTGGAGGTGATTACTTTATCTTTAATAAGAATATGGCTAGTCAAGTTATGCAAATTAAGAAGGAGAAGACTCTGAAGAGCGGAGTGAATACAGTAGTCTCTACAAACCCTTCTTGTTCTATTGCTTTCATTAAAATGGGCTTAAACCCAATACATATTGCTGATTTGATTTTTAAATAATGAGTCTTTTTACCTTACTCTTCTCTTATCTGTTTAGACTAAGAAGTATTATGAGAAGAATCGGAATTAAAGACTGTGAAGATAAGAGTCTAGACATGATAATAACAGTCATTAACCAAAAGGGTGGGGTCGGTAAGACTACAACCTCCGTAAATCTCGCTTATACTTTAGCTAAAACAAAAAACACAGCGTTAATAGATTTGGATCCCGAGGGAGGAGCCACTGTATCCTTCGGAATAAAAAGAGAAAAGAAAGATTATCCCCTAGGAGGTAAAAGCGTAAATATTTTTAACGTCGAGATGTTCCCTGCCCACATTGGGTTATTGAAGGTGGAACTTAACGGAGATATAGAGTCTACAGTCTCTACTCTACGTAAGATAGCCGAATCTTTCGACTACCTAGTTATAGATACACCTCCCAACTTAGGTACGTTGTCAGTATCAGCTATGATGGCAGCAGATAAGATCGTTACGCCGATAACTCCGCAGCCATTAGTGCTCGAGGCGGCAAAAAATCTTGACTCTAGACTCGTAAGTCTTAACAAGAAAGCCTTCGCTGTTACTAACATGAGTAAAAAGGCTGTAAACGTTGATTATTCTGCAGTGAAGAGTATAGATATCACAATACCTCAATCTAAACTGTTCTCTGAAGCCACTAGACTCGGCGTTCCGGCAGTCAGGTATGAAGAGTTCAGAGTCAAGAAACCTAAGTTAGGAAGTCTTTACGAAAAGTTAGCTAAGATGGTGATCGAGTGATGAGTGAGTTAGATCTCATAATAAAAAGAAAAAAAAGTGACGTTGAGAGCAATGAGGTAAAAAAAGAAAATTCTGAAACCGAGGTTAAACAACTTGTTGAGACAAAAGATATAAGTAAAATAGAAGGAAACTCTACAAAAGAATTAAATAGTTCCAACAAGGAAGACAAGTCTCCAGATGTAAAATCCGAGAAGGATAAATCGCTTGTAATAAAGGAGAAAATGAAAGAGTTTATTCAAAAGGATCCTAAGATTGGTGTATGGAGCTATCAGGCATTTTTAGTGCTTCAGTATCTCTATCACACGGTACCTAGCTTTAAAATGAGCAAAGTAGCTAAAGAAGCCCTAGAGAAAGGTCTAAGTGAAATGTATCCTGAACTATTTAAAATTGCAACGGAATTAGCTAAAGAAGAAAAGAAAATTTAAGGGTATTTCATGCCTCAACACTTATTCATAACTTAAAATTGCTAGAGCTATGTCTTTTTCACAAACTTAACGTAAAATAGACCTAATGCAGAGATTATGAAAAGTAGTAACCCAATTCCTAGTATGATGAAATCCACCTCTAATAACACGGAAGAATGAATTAGTAATACTGTAAATGACGTTGTATGTGTATTAGTTATTGTAGCTTGTGATACACTATAAATATTGTCTACTTGATTGTTGTTTTGAACCTTACCTACTTCTTGAAGGTTAGCAGGAGCAAGAGCAGGAGGCTGCCCTTGGACTAGCATATCAGCACTTGTCACTACTACTGAGGAGTTAGGAGGTACTGTAATTTTTTCTTCATAATGATAAATAAGATAGTCACCAACTCCGATACCAATTATCAGCAAGAGAATTGATATCAGTAATATATTTTTCCACTTAATCATAATTTGTAAACTTTGCCTCGCCAAAATATATACTTTTCCTTGTAAGCTAATATTGCTATCGCCAAAGTGAAGAAAATTGCCGGGACCGACATAATTGACGGTATAATAGAACTAGTGATACCTATCGTAAAACTTCCTCTTATTAAATTCTTTATTATCCATATTAACATTGGTGTAAGGAAAAAAACGTTATGAGTTAGAAAGAACGAGAGGATAAAAAGTGAGAAGAAGAAAGCTATTAATAAAAACCCTTTGTATCCTTTGTTAGAATATATCCTGACCGTTAGTATCTGCCTTTTGGTCCATCTGAGTAAGTCTTTTTCTTCGAAAACGTTTAAAGGCATAGCCTTAAATACGAAACCTATTTTACCTCTTTCCTTTGCTAACCTTGATAGTGTACAATCGTCGCACCACTGTGTCTTAAGTTCTTCGATAACATCTCTAGTAAAGAAATCCTGCCTGAAAGCCATAGAACCTCCCCAGAGAAAAGTTCCACCAATCGCTTGTGACTCAAAGCCAAAAGTCCAAAATCCTGCCCTTATTAGGTTTTTTATAGTGAGTCTATATGGCTTAGGCCATGAGAAAACTGTAGTCGCCACGTAGTTTGATAAGGGTGAAATCAACTCTCTTAACCAGTTTTTAGGGTAATATGTATCCGAGTCCGCGAAGACGATTATATCTCCTTTAGCGTATTTTAAACCGGTCAGTTGTGCCCTAATTTTACCACTACACTGAGAACAAGTTTCCTCGGAAACTACAATCTTAACGTTGTGCTCCTTTAATACGTCTACGATCGGGTCTCTTAGGTCATCCACAACATAAATAACCTCATAATCCTCATAATCCTGACTAAGTAAGGACTTAACATTATTATCAGCGTTTATATCAAGGCCTCTTACGGGAACTATTACCGAGGCTTTTCCTCTAAAGTCCCCTCTGACTGATCTCTTGAGCTTGATTTCTTGTACTATTTGGTAAAGTAACAATATGTTTGCCACAATTGGTAAAGTCAATAATATTACGTAGATCAACATATTCTAATCCAAGACGGCTAAGTAAGTTTAAAGCGTTTTCACTAATCCCTGGAGCTACAAGAATTCCCCTTACTAATTGATCTCTTTCTCGAAAATACATCACATATCGATATAGCTGTGACACGGCCTGCAAAGTTGCCTTAGAACGTTTAAACTCTAGGACAATATAATTGCCTTTATTATCTTTACCCAACAAGTCTATCTTACCGTAAGGTGTATTATATTCTCTTTGTAAAGGTTTAAATCCCTCCTCAATCAGCTCAGGTTTTGAAATTACCAAGTCTACTTCATCTTTCTCACTTCCCATTAGGATGAAGTTCCCTTCTTCTACTACTGAAGAGGTTATAAAAAATACTCTAGACGCTAAAATCTCGAGTTTTTCCTTCGGTCTCTTTCTTACAGCCTTAATCCTAAAGACTCCGCTCTCTATACTCACCTCTATTATTGAGCCAGGCGGTTGCCAATTAATTGGTTCTCTTTTAGTACCCTCGTGAACAATAACACTTCCATCAGCCTTGACTATAATAAGCCTTCTCGATGAGGAAGCTTTGGAGAAAGCTCTACCCTCATATAATATTTCACATTCTGCAAGAATCGTAATTAGTGACCTGCTAAGATTTCTCTCAACAAAATCCTTTGCCTCCTCAAAATTAGGATTTAGTAATACCTCATACACAGTATTACCTACATACAATGAAATATTTAAATAAGTTACAAAGAAAGGGGGTTTAAGGGGGCGGAAAGCTTCGCCAGCGGAGATGGATAGCCCACTTATATTTAAATACTTCTTTGCCAAAATTTCTCTTAGTGACGCTAATGACGCTCTTCCCCAGCTCGATTGAGGGCTTAATGGGACTGTGGGAGGAGCAACCGTTATCTTCCTTATTCCTTCAAGGGACTAGAGCTTAGCAATGAAAGTCCCCCTTGTGGGGATACCCCCACACCCCCAATGCTATATTCAAGTGGGAGTGGTTCTCTGAGCCACTCGACTGCCCACCAGATGAGAGATGTAGTCCCGAATCGATGGTGGGAACTATGAACCCATGGGAGGGAACCCTCGACCCTTCCAAGGCGGGGAGCTTCCGGTATAAAAACTTTCCTTAAAAATTGAGCACAGTCCACACTACTTACGCCATGAAATCCGCTTTACTCACTAGCGTTAAACTGCTTATTTTAGTACAATTAATTTATCTTTTGATGCATCTATTCCTGCAACTGGGGGCCTCCAATTACACTCACCCTTATGTTTTATTCGGGCTTTTTGCCCAACTTCCGGTCCGAGTTGGAGGGGGCTAAGCTCCCCATCGGGCTTTAAGCCCAAGGAAGTCAACGGCCTACACCCCAGTCAGATCTGTATTACCCAGATCTGACTAATATGTTTTATATAAGGAAGTCAGCGAAGAGTGAAGAGTCTCTAACTTACACTCTGCACATCTTTTTCAGATAATCTATTACCTCCTTAACTTCCAGGATAGTAGGGTGTAGAGATGAGAGTACAGAGAGAACCTTTAGTGAGTCTTCACTCCACGTTTCGCAGTCTTCAGCATACTCCAGAGTCACGTTAGATTTCTCCTTTAACTTAAGCTTGGCACATCCTTTATTAGTTTTTATAGACAGTCTAAGGATCCTTTGAGGTATTACATCACCTGGCATGTTTAAGTTTCTATCAAAGAAGATCTTGTTAAGTTCTATTTCCAGCTCTGAAACCTCAAAGTCTAAATAGCTAGTAGGTTTAATAGCAGTAGGTTTTTCCACTAAGTCTTCTACATAACGTTTGATTAGAGATATTGGTAAGTCGAACTCTATGGAAGCTTTAGTTAAACCATCTAAGATAATTTCTCTTACGTTCTTTAGCTCTGCCTTAATGGACTCTTCAGCCTCATTCCCTTTTTTAACTACCAAATTATGGGGGTCGAAGAATCTACCGTTTTCAAAACTGACTCTAGAGCTACTAGTGTGGAGTTTTATTATTTTGGTGTTATTTCTAAGGGAAGACTCTAGATTTATTAGCTTATAGTTGTACACGAATTCAACCGAACTCTCCGAGCAACGAAATGTGAAGCTAACCTCGCTCATGTTCTCAACCTAGCCCCTCCATCTACGGGTATAACTACACCATTTATCCATTCGGCCTCATCGGTTAATAACCATACTACAACTTTCGCAAAGTCTTCTGGCGGAGCCTTAAAGTCTCCCAATCTTCTCATCTTCTTCCAATCCCTACCTGGGACAAATTCCCCATCTATTACACTTGGTGCAATACCCACAACTCTTATTCCTTGGTCTATTAACTCGGAGGCTAAAGTCTCTACTGCCTTTGCTATTCCAGCTTTTGCTATACTGTAAGATAGTTGGAAAGGTAGAGGAGTATATATTCCCCTTATTGCTGAAATTAATACTATCGTAGATCCTTTCCTTAGTCTAGAGAGGGAACTCTTCACTACGTAGAGAGGGACCTTAACGTGATTAGTCAACATTTCGTCTAACCCCTTGAGGTCATCTATTTTGTCTTCTACGTAACCGCCCACTGTTATCACCAGATCAGTGAAGTCTCCCGCTTTGTTCACTGTCTCTTCAGCTTTTTGCGGAGTTGATACGTCTCCCACAACATATTTGCAGTTTCGTAAATTTTCGCATATCTCTTTAAGCTTCTTTTCATTCCTTGAATTTATTATAACCTCAGCTCCTTCACTTGAGGAAAAATAGGCTATAGCGTACCCTAGTCCTTTGCTTGTCCCTACAACAAAAACTTTCTTTCCTTCCAGCCTTCCCATTATAAAACTATAGTTAACCGTTTAATTTAAGTAATAATTTAATTTTTTCAGGTGATGTTATAGGCATACTGCACGAAGTCCCCTTACATACGTAAGCCCTACTAGTTCCTTGGTTAAACTTTATCATTGCTTTGATAAATGATGGAAGGAAATCTGCGTTATCGGGGCTAACTTTCTCAACCATTTTCATGGGGTGATACGCGAGTAGTGCGGTTTTATGAAGTTCATCAGCCTTTCCGTCTTTTTCATCTACAATTACTATATGAGCCGTTCCTTTAACTAATGACGCAGTAACGTGAGCTATCCCCGCAACGAATAATGGGTTTGGAGCGAAAGGAACCTTTACGTTCGCTATCTCTCCTTTCATGACGCTGGTCTTCAAAAGTCCTTTAAGGGCCAATGAGGCTACTGACTCATTTGGAGAGTCAATAGGATAGCTATAGTCTAGACTCTTTAGTTGTCCTTCTAACGCGAAGATCAAATCCTTGTACTTTACGTTTCCGGTTACTTCATATGCTGAGATTAGGGCTAACAAGGCTGCAGCATAGTCCTCCGGCAGTCCGTCTTTTCCTCCTCCTATTCTTCTAGTTATTTTACGAGAGAATTTATCTACTACTCTCAACGCTTCGTTTAATCCTTTGCCAGTTATCACGCTCGACTCTAAGAGTGCTTGTGTGACACGGGCATTAGGATAAGTGTAAACGTTATCGTCTCTAAAAGGTGGTTTCCTATTCTTCACTCTATACTCTAGAAGTTTCATCCTGATCTCGCTAAGTTTGCCTAAAGGGTTGTTGACGAATTTTGATAGATCCTTGACGTCCATTACCCTCCTCAATACTTTTTTTCCTTCAATCTCTTCACCCCTATCGACGTTAAAAACCCTTATCCATAATCTGTAGTCTTCACCTTGTAATGCCTCTTTAAATTCATCTTCCGTCCAAGTATAGTAATACCCTTCTTTTCCCTCAGAATCTGCATCTAAGCTATTAGCAAATCCTTCACCGATAAACAGCTCCCTCAATATAAACTGTGAAGTCAAGTTTAAAGCGTCTAAGATTTCTGGGTCTTGCGTCAATTGGTATGCATGTATGTAGTCTAATAATAACTCGGCATTGTCTATGAGTAGCTTTTCGAAATGCGGTACATACCATTCATCATCTACTGTATATCTGTGGAATCCTCCTCCTACCTGATCAAAGATCCCTCCGTAGTACATCTTCTTTAGAGTATAAGTTGAAAGTTTCAGCTCGGTATCATCCTTTGTGTAATAGGAATATGCCATTAGTAGCTCATCTATTGTTGGGTGCGGGAACTTCATTGTTCCTTGAAGACCACCGTGATTAAAGTCGTAATTAGAGACTATTGCTGACACGACTTCCTCTACCTTATCCCAATCGGGGTTGTCTACTGAATACTCTATATTCTTCAAAGAAGAGTGAAGGGTCGAAGACACTTGTAGTATTTTATCTCTTTCTTCCCTCCAGATTCTATTAAGTTCTTGTAAAAGTCTTTTGAAACCTATTCTCCCATAAGCGTCCTCAGGAGGGAAATAAGTTCCCCCGTAGAAGACTTTACCGTCAGGAGTCATGAAAACAGTTAAGGGCCAACCAGATTCCCCGGTAAGTGAACTTACGGCGAGCTGAAGCTGTTTATCTAAGTCTGGCATCTCGTCCCTATCCACTTTTATGGCGACGTAGTACTTGTTGATCAGTTCTATTATTTCTCTGTCTTTATAAGTAGTTTCGTCCATTACGTGGCACCAATGGCACCATGAAGCGCCTACGTCTACTAAGATTAGTTTATCCTCTTCCCTAGCCTTTTTAAAGGCATCATCACTCCACGGATACCAGTCTATCTCACTATCGGCTGATAGTCTAAGAAATGAGCTTTCAGCGTCTTTTAATCTGTTCATACAGTATTATATATATTCCACGTTAATAACGGTTAGTTAGAAGAACTTTTTCTCCTGAAAAATAAGTAAAAAGCCAGAGCTATTATACCAAGTGCAATACCAGTCATGTTCAACGACATTTTAGCATGCGATGAGATATTTTTGTTTGGTAGAAAAGTTACGTTTACACTGGTTGAGCCGTTTACTAGCATAACGTAAAAGTTACTCTTTATATCGTGATTAAAAACCACATTCTGATCGAAAGGGACATTTATATATATGAAGCTGTAATTTTCGACTGTAAACGTTTTGTTTTCTGAGATATAGTATGAACTTCCGTTACTCAGCTGTACGGTCACTATGCCTTTCCCGAAAATATGGATAGATAAATTTACATAGCTCGTTATAGCTGTAACGTTAATTGTTGTAGGTCCATTAATATTTAATGATGTGTTACTAACTTTTCTCCCGTCTATGAGTACGACGTATCCTAGTGATATGGGTAATGCCTTAAGTGTCACTTCACCTGATAGGGTTAACGTAGTATTACGGTCTATTAAAATATCTGAGTTATTGTAGATCACGTTCACAATTACTGGTCCTTCTAATAAAAACTCCACTGGATAAGATGTTTCACTAAGGGCGGTTAAAACGTAGGGATACAATGCTGATATGATGATGAGTGAGAATAACGTGATAAAGGATAATATTTTCATATAACTTCAACAGCTCATAAAAAGAGAGTGACGTATACGAAAGTTAAAGTATTATTTTACCTCTTTCGTATATGGATTCAGAGACTTCTTTATAGGGCAGTATTATAGTGTCCTTATTGATCAAAACATTGTCATATGTTAAAACTTCGTCACCTAATATCGAACTCTCTATCCTGTTCCACTTACCTACAGTGACGCTATCACCTAGAATACTCTCGGCTATGGTCGTAAAATCTCCTATATTAGCTCCCTGCATTAATATGCTCTCCTCTATGTAGTCTCCCTTTCCGATCTTCCCTCTTTTACCTATTATGGAATTCCTAATTACCGAATAGTCATTTATCGTAACCTCATAGCCTATGTAGAAAGGTGGTCTAAGCTCAGCTTTCTCACTAACCTTAGCGTTTTCACTAACGTAACCTTTAGGAAACTTAAGGGCTAAAAGCTCTAGGTTAATTCTCATATAATCTGAAGGAATTCCTATATCCATCCATAGACCTTTGTAAGGATAAACTGCAATACACGTTCCTGAAGATATGAGTCTTGGTAAAAAGTCTCTAGCTATCGAAATACTATTTCCGTTTCCTAATCCGTCGATTTTATCGAATAATTTTTTCTTAAAAACGTAAACTCCGGCATTAATTAAATTACTTACCGGTATTTTGGGTTTCTCTATTATCTGAACCAATCTGTAGTCATCTACTACTAAAACACCATATCTTTTAGGATCTTCAACTTGAGTTCCTACGATTGTTGCGTCACACCCTTTACTTTGGTGGAAATCTATAAGCGTTTTATAGTCGATCTCATTATAAATATCACCATTCACGACTATAACGTCCTCAGATAATTCGTACTGGCTACTTATCATCTTAAGGGGTCCTGCATCGCCCAACCTTTCCTTTTCAACTACTGGTATTACGTTCCTATTAGTAACCTTTATGTGCTCTAGGATCTTATCCGCCATCACACGTAGGGATAAGTACACATTATCGACTTGTGAAGACTCTAGAGCATCCAGTATATAGTCTACAAGTGGTTTATCTAGTATTGGAAGAAGTGCTTTTGGCTTAGTCATGCTCAACGGTCTAAGCCTTGTGGCATAACCACCAGCCAGTACTATTGCAGAGACCATATATAAAGTTAAGAAAATATAATAAAAATTTTACTTGTTTAGGTACTTCTGAAGCTTTTTGTCCGCATCGTCCCAGTTAACTACGTTCCACCAAGCGTTTATATAATCGGCTCTCTTGTTCTTGTATTGTAAGTAGTAAGCATGTTCAAACTCATCGAGGATTAAGATTATCGGTAGCTCGGCTATGTGGTTCTGGAAGTGGTTCTCAAACGTCGTTATCTCTAGATTATCTGATTCAGTATCGTAATATAATACTGTCCAACCTGTACCAGGTAAGCTATTAGCAGCTTCTGTGAATACTTGTTTGAATTTCTCAAAGCTTCCATATTGTCTTTCAATTAAGTCTCCTAATACTCCTCCAGGTTTCCCTCCTCCTTTACCAGCAGGAGCCATATTTTTCCAATATAGAGCGTGTAACTTGTGCCCGTTTATATTGAATACTAGTCCTCTAAGTAAACCTTGAATATCATATTGCCCTGAGGTCAATTGTCCGTTAAGGATTTTTTCCATTCTTTCTAAGAACGTATTTGCACCATTTACATACCCTTTATGGTGCCCGTTGTAGTGTACATCTATTATGTCTTTGCTTATGTATGGTTCTAATGCATCTATGTTATAGGGTAACGGAGGCAGTTCGTATTTTTTAAATTGAATTGTTTGAGTCATATAGAGAGAGTGTTAGAGATAGGTTAAATATTTTGTTTAAATGATTTAGGCAATGAAGGCATTTTAATGTAAGTTGTTTTTGGTGAGCGAGTTGTGTGATTTTCTTAACAATTCATGTTATTAAAATTATTATGTAACAGTTCTAATTCTATTTATGTTATCCTCATAGAAAGTAAATCATCCTAAATACTATATGTTTTTATAAGTTTTTAAATATAATTATAATCAATGTTGGATAGTATACATGGTCTAGGTTAACCTAACACTTTAATCAGAAAAGTTCTGACAATGATCACTGATGGAATGCTTACATATGAGATTTAATTTTCACTAATTAAAAATAATGGTTAAGCAGAAATTTTATCAGTAATAATCTTTGCATTGTCGATTTAGATAGGAGATATACTAATTCTATTAACAGTAATAGGTGGGATTTTAACTAAATACAAAAATTATCTCACTTCTATTATTTCGACAGGGAAATTCTACTTTAATTCTAATTTCGAAGCATTTTTACTATCTATGGTATTTTTATTTGTAATACCCCTAATATCCTTAGTTAGATTCAGAAGTCCTAGATCTTTTATCACCAGTGGATCCATACTGTTATCCCAGTTTAACCCTATTTGGTCACTACTGTTATTTAGTGGAATATCTCAATCGGATAATTACACAATTAATGCGCTTTCAGCTATCCCAGTTCTGGGCTTATGCATGGATGGTCCACTTGGCTAATTCTTTAGTTGGCAGAGCTCCGGGTATTAGGGTGTGAGCTTGCGAATAACGTTGAAATAAATATTAATTACTAAAGAATTCTCAGTGTAGGCTATCCCTATAGCCATATCATTTCCTTTGTACTTTTACGGTAATTTCTTAGGAATTATCTAGTGGCAATGATAATAATAGCTGCGGTTACTTATGCTATAAAATCGTACTACGGATCAGTTGGTGTAGTCTTTGTTGCGTCGTCATATATATTGTTAACAAAATTTAGGCTATACTATATCTACACTGTCAGTAGTAATAAATCTAGCCTTATACTCTTCTAGTTTAACGGTCTCAATAGTAAGTTCTCAGTTTGAAGTTAAGAAAGCTTATGAGACGTTAAAGAGTAGCCTAACAGAAGATCTAAAAAATATTAACTCTATACTCTATAGTCTGAAGGCCGAAGTGGCACAAGAAAACTCGGATATAAATAAAATAATTAGCGGATATGTAACTCAAATAACTAGGCTTCAAGATGAAGTTTTACGATGTAAGAACGTTAAATGTGAAGAAGAGGTAAAGAGTGAGCTAAGTAATGTGAGGAGAATGATAACAATGGAATTGAATAACTTAATATTTGATAAAATAAAGTCATATAATGACTTCTCTGGGAGATTAAAATTCTTAGGTATAAACACTCCTGAACTGGAGTATCCTAAGGAAGAAATAAAGATAGAGGAGTTCTTAGATTTTTATCATAATCTAAAGAATGTAGTTGATAAAAACATCTTAACAGCTACTAAGAGTGTGGTGATAGTGTCGTCGTTAAGTTATTTATATTTGTATAACGAGTATTACTTATGGGTAGGAAACCTGTATTTAGGAAAGACGTTTCTTGTCCCTCTTGTGGTAGTCATCATGTTGTTAAGTGTGGTAGGCCTTTGGGTAGGTAGAAGTTTTTGTGTAGGGATTGTGGTAAGTACTTCTTGGGTGATGCTAGTTATCATCATCATTCTAGGAAGTTGAGGGAGGAGGCTTTGAGAATGTATGCTAATGGTATGAGTATGAGGGCTATTTCTAGCCTTAACGTACCTCTTGGTACTGTTTTCACTTGGATTAAGCGTTATGGTAGGAAAAAGTATGAGAAGTTGGTTGAGTTGTGGGGTAGGGCTAAGGAGCTGGTCAAGGGTAAGGTTGTTGCTAAGGTTGTTGATGAGATGTGGACTTACTTGTACAAGAACACTAGG
>NZ_JBBHKU010000031.1:0-5589 GCF_037389295.1 Stygiolobus sp. RP850M
CATTATAACGTTCTCGTCGTACTTGTGCCAATCCCTCTTGTACTTACTCTTTCCCATGAGTAATACTCGTAATTATTTTTTATAAATTTTTGTATAATTCTGAAGTAGCCCACAAAGCATTATAACACCTATTCTTAAAATACCACTTTTATCTAGGTCTCGCTTTCTTGATCTCGTGATTTCACTAGCTGGTTTGCTATTTCTATTAACTCCTCAGGTCCTATACTTAAATCACCGTAATCCGGTGGTTTTTCCCTCAAACTCACTAATCCTACCTTCTCAGCTATTTTATCCATCCTTTTAACAACTTCTCTGGCTTCAGAACTCGAAAATTCACCCATTTTGATCTCAAAAGCCCAAATAGGTTTCTTCTTTTTTACAATAATTACGTCTATGTCTTCCTTCGGAGAATAATACTGTACCCCTCCGAAATATTTCGAAAGCATTTCTCCTAGACTGAACTGAACCTCCCTACCAATAGGTAAGTCCTTGACTTCCAAATCCGTTTCACTTATAGCATATTTGGATTCAGCGTAAAGCGTAAGTGAAAGGGCAGGAGACCTGATTCTGTAATAATTTTCCCTAGACAGCGTGGGAATTTTTTGTACTAATCCCATCTTAGCTAACTTGTTGACCATTGAGGATATCGTTCCTTCCCCTCCTTTAGGTTGTATTATTCCGGCAATTTCAGACGTCTTCCATATTCCTTCCCCTAGAAGTAAAAGGATTTTATAATAGGTGTCTGTAAGTTGCCTTTCCTCTTCTTTGAACACCTCCCCTAACAGCCCCTTAGAAATTAACGAGAATTCCCTTATTCTACTAGCGAATTCCTCATAACTATTTATGAAAGGAATTATCCAAGGGTCTCTGTATAAGGTTGAAAGTACGGGGTCTCTAATTTGAGTTAGCACATCTTCATAAGATATTATGTCTATTTCAAGGGGGGTGAATAAACCGAGTAATTGACTATTCTTATCAAATACTTTATTAACTATACCATAGCTAGAGCCTATTATTACTAGAATACCTTCCCTATCCCAATTACTTATCATAGCCCAATAGATCTCAGGTAATCTTTGGAACTCGTCTATTACCGCCACGCCCCCTCTGCGTAGAATCCCTTTGACCTCTTTCATAACCTCATCAATCTTTACCACTGTATCATCTAAGGTGATTGCATTATTTGAATCAGCTATTAAAACGTAATAATCCATCTTAAGGTTTCTCTTTACTAAGGTACTTTTCCCTGTCTTCCTCCTGCCGTAAATTAAAGTCCAGTTTTTTATTCTTCTTATCTCCTCCTCTTCTCGCCTTTTGATATATAGTCCCATAGGACTAGTCTTATAGGACTAGTACTTAAAGATTAGCACTTAAGACAGTGAATAAGAAAACGGAGGTAGGACGAACTGTATTAAAGTACAAGCAAACTCATGGTGCGTGAGCTGGATCTCTCTAAGCGAGGTGTTAAGGGAATTAGGACCTCTCCTTTCACAATTGAGAGGAATCAGTTTAAAAATTAAACGAGGAGAATGGTGTAAGAAACTTATATCGCCATCTAAAGCCATTACAAGGCTTCACTATATCCAGTACATCAGAATCCCACTTAGATAACTTGAGTCTCTCGCTGTTAAATGAGTTTTAAACAATGTCAGCTAGACGTATTTTAATTAATTAGATTTACGGAACTGTTAAACACAATTCAAATTCTCTCGATGTTAAAATTACACCTTAGTTGTTTTCCGACAAATAGATTTTTATAGTCCATTAAATAATTAATGTCACGTGGAAAAGTTAAAATCAATTATTCTGATAATTACAATTATTTTTTTATTATTATCATCAGAATATCTGTTTTTGACTGAGTTTTACTTCGCTAAAACTTCTTCAGTTCAAGAAAATCAAAAAGTGAACATAACAAGTTTACCTTCACTAACAAAATCTCCCACCCCTACATACTCCCTTATACAATCAATTCCGAACAAGCCTAAAGGTTATACGCCTGCAAATTACATGTTTGAGGGTGATCCTCAGCACATATACTATGTGCCTATAAAGACCGGTTACTTTATGTTGAATTTGACTGGAGCTATTGTAGTTCCTCCTACTATATACGGGGACTTTATGTACGTAGTGACTTCAGGAGTAATGAACATGACAACGGGTGAGATGAATGAACTGTTAGGTTGTCTCTTCGCGATTAACATACCCGATGGGCGAGTAGTGTGGCCAGACAAATTCCCAAATCAGATCATGACTGTGCCGTTGGTCTATAAGGACGAGGTTATCGTAGGTCTGGGAAACGCGTGTTTCCTCAACACCACCGTTAGGGGGACTGGAGAAAACGCAGTAATAGCCCTTAACGCAACAAATGGTAAAGTAATATGGAACTACACGACTCTCGGAGAGGATATGCCGACTCCGGTAATTTACAAAGGGATGGTAATTGAAGCAAACGGGAATCGTGAAGTCTTTGCACTAAACGTAGATAATGGTAAACTGATATGGCAAAGGTATCTAGGATCTTACGACAGTATGTCTTCACTTCTTCTAGCAGGAAACATAATATATTTCGGAACGGCAAACCCTTACGTGTTCTGGGCTATAGATGCGGATGACGGCCAGGTAATTTGGGATTATAACTTCTCGACTACTGGATTGACTTTTGGTGGACTTGACGACTCATCGCCAGCCTATTATGACGGGATAGTTGTAACTTCTTATACCGTTCATATATCTAACATAACCATGAGTGAGTTCCTTGTAGCGTTTAACGCGTCTAACGGTAGAATGTTATGGTACTTAAACGAAGGAAATGCTCCAATACCCAAATACCTCGAATCTCCAGCACCAGTAATTTATCACGGGGTAGTTTATCATGATTCTCCGGTAGGAATACTATACGCAGTAAATGTTACTAACGGAAAAGTTATTTGGGAATTCTTGACGGGTCCAACAGTTAGCAACGTGGACATAGCCTACAATTCTTATATACTTATACAATCCAGAGAGGGCACTTTATATGTGCTAAAGCTAAATGGCCAAATGGTAAAGTCGGTATTAACTCCGGTTATGCCTGGACCAGGTAACTTACTAGTAAAACAAAACTCAGTAATAATGGTAGGAATAAATGGCATTGTAGACGTAATACCAATCTACGCCTTAACAGGTTCGTGAAGCCTTAAGTAAAATAACGAAGCCAATATCCTTAATACAGCAATTACTAGCATCATATCCCTTATCCCCTGAACTACGCCGAAATAACTCGTAACTAGTTGTGCCGTAATACCACCGATACTTGATCCCGTAAGGTCTCCGAGGGCGGTTACCGCGTTATAAAGACCCACGCTTTTCCTCGTGTCCTTTGAACTGTCGTAAAGATAGGAAAGATAGGCTGTGGAATTAACAGAGTTAGTGAACCCGGTCACTACGTTAGCAAGATAAATCTCATATGAGGATGTAGATAAGGCATAAGCTAAGGGAAAGGTAGCTAAAGCTAGTCTACCGGTAAACATCACCAGTTTTCTGTTTTTGTCTACTAGTTTACCTACCCAGTTCTGCATCAAGAGTGTAGATACTCCCGATATTGTGTTAATAATAGCCACGTTCTCGAAGTTCATGTTGAAGACGTAGACTTGGGCCAAGGGGAATAAAGGCCAGGCTGATGACCATATTACGTTAAACGTAAAGGTGATTAAGAGAAAATCTCGAAATTCCTTAGTCACTTTTAACTCCTTTATCGGTGGTTTTTCGTAGTCTACGTCAAACTTATAAGCTATGTAGGAATCACTCAAAATCAAAACTCCAGTCATCAGGAAGAAAGGTCTTACTAGAGCTGTATCATCACCTACGAGAAAACCCGTGATCAGAGTAGCTATAAGTCCACCTAAGGTGGAATAAAATGAGTACTGGGCAAGTACCTTACCTCTAGAAGATGTGCTTACTGTGTCCATTATCAAATACCATCCGAAAAGTGAAACGCCTAAGCTAGCTTCTAAAAATACGTATAGAGGCACGAATATTATACTACTGAAAGGGATAAGTGAAAGTATAACCCAAAGTATCCCTACGATTGCTGAACCTATTACCACAAGCTGTTTCCCCCTAGCCCTTACGAAGCCTAAAACGAATTGTACTATTGAAGGTAAAACCGTTCCTGCTGAGGATATTATAGCTAACGCTTCTCCGTTTAATCCAGAGAGAGCTGAGAGAAAGGCTATAAAAGGTTGCGATAAGCTTAGTGCAAAGTTTCTGAGCAGGATATAAGTCCTTAAAGGTTTCACATACGAAACTGAATCGATATAACTTTAAAGTTTTCTAACGAGTGGAAGGACAATTACAGCGTTTTACAAAGAAAGGGATTAAGGGGGGGGGGCTCGCCAGATGGATACCCCGTGTTTAAATACTACTTTTTTCAAATTTCATCATTTTAAGAGATTTTCCCTTATAAAAAGATATAGAAAGATCTCCGTAGAATAAAAATGAGAATGAGAGAATTATTGAATTTCATCATTTTAAATCTTGTTTTTGAACTCTTTGAAGTATAGATTTTATTTCATCAACAAGTATCCTTATGTTTTCCGCAGCAATTTCATCGCTTCTGAAAGGGCTTAATATAGCTTCTTTATCCGGGCCATTATATTGGTATTCATGAATGGAGAGAGCTTTTTCTGTTAATAAATTTAGCTCTTTCCCTAAGATTAATGAAAGTTCTTCCATGTAGGAAGTGGGAACTACAGCTATTATCCAATCTGCAAATTCTATCTTTCTCCTCCCTAATGACTTCTTTTTAGGATATTTCTTAACTAGAACATCTCTCTTATCCGTAAGTAATGCAGCCAATAGAGATTTCCATGCTTGGAACACCTTACCTGCTGCGTTTCTTACAAGTCCTTCCTGAAGAAATTTTTCTGCAATTTCGACCTCGAATCTTGCCTCCTCAAGCCTTATCTTTTTATAAGCCTCCAAGTTAAACCATGGCTTAGGTAACTCTTGCATATATGATAATAAAGTAAAGAGAGTATTTAACCACGTTTAATCCTATTATGATTAAGATTTATTGAAAAAGATTAAAACTATATTAAAACTACAAAAATCAAAACAAGGCTTTGATGGAGGTAATAGATAGAATTGGTTAACATGTAGAGATTAAAAACTTTCTTTAATATCCTCAGGTCTTGTTAAGCTCTTTTATTATGTAAATAAAATAGAGAAGATAGAACCTTACAAAAAAGAGAGTTGGGGGCCTCGCTAAGGTAATGGATAGCCCCTTATACTTCTCTTTCTAATTTTTTAATGGCTAGGAGGGTAAAAAACGATCAGAGCTACTGTTTCAATGAAGATCGCAGTCTCTGAACCTCTCCTAGCCCTCATAAACAACTACGTAAGGGTACTCCGTTTCACCCTATTTTGGTTGAAGGAAAATGTCCCGAACCTGGAAGAGAAGGGAGTGCTTTCGAAAGTCCACGAGGACAAAATTTTTAATAGTTAACACTGAGAGGACAAAATATGCAGATCGTCGAATACCCTATCTCAACATATTTGCCCAGAGATGTAGTTTACTTTGACGGTAGTTCAGCTACTTTGCCTCAA
>NZ_JBBHKU010000032.1:0-8107 GCF_037389295.1 Stygiolobus sp. RP850M
GCAGTAGATCCGGTAGTTCCCGTGGGGGCTCACGTCCTTTCCTCTGGAGTACTCCTTGTGGTCTACGGTGTCGTCTATGATTACGGCCACCTCACCCTTCACCAGCCCCGACAGGACCTCTAAGTAGTCTCTCCACGCGTCGTGGAGCTCTCCCAACGCCTCCAGCAGGTTTGCGTAGTCCAACCCGAATGTCTCAGCAGCATTCTTCACGCTGGCCCTACCACCTAGCAGGGTCATGAGGGCTAGTGCTAGTCCTACCCTCCTGCTCCTCTCGTTCCTCCTCACTATGCCCAGGACTTTGTTCACTGCCTTGACCAACTTCTCCTTAGCTAACTCGATTTGTCCTTTTCCGTTTGACATCTTTTCAGTATGAAGACGTCTAAAATTAAAAACTTCTCGCTAATACCGACTTCTTGGTATTACCTCCCTAAGATTCCCATAACTGCTGTAGAAAGGTTAATTAAAATAAAGGGAGTAAAAGCGGTAATATCAGCATTTGCTCTACCTCTCTAAAAATAAGTGACGCCCCGCTTAATCACAATTCTTTACACAGTAATCTTACCCTGACTAAATGATAAGGGCTATTCATCCCCGACCTAGAGGAAGGCGTAAGTTTAACGTTAGGATCCAACCTCATTCTTTGCTCAATTTTTTCAAAATTCAATGAGAGTAATCAGCATATCCTTTTTTAATGCCTAGTAGCAAATATACATATATGAGAATTGAAGATAAGGATGAAAAGGGAGAAGGTTACTTAGTAATTGAAAGTAAGGAGGATTTAGAAGAGTTTAGGAAGATGTTGATTGAGGCTTATTATGAGCTTAATCCCGACCGTAAACGTCCTTGTGAGACCCGATCTCCCAAATGAAAGCTATTTTTTGAGTCCACACTGTAAAGTATCCTTATATCTCCAGTTACTTCTAGGGAAAACATTGGATTACCGTACACATCTTTTCCTAATTTCTCTCTGGAGTATTTAACAGGATTTTCTTTTATCAATTCAAGTTTATCGACAATTAACATGAGATATTCCAAATTGGAGAATTCTCTGGCAACAAATCTAGCCAAATCTCTAGCTTCCTTAACTTTCTTCATCATGAATTTCAATTCCCACTTCTCGCAAACCACATTAAAAGATTTAGGAAACGTATTTAAAAATTTTCTCTTTTCGTATATTATCTTAAATTTAAGCAAAAATACTAAGCAATCCTAGACCAGAGAGTGTAGAGCTTGAGGTTGAAATTTTTGTGGTAGGCTGGAGAGTTTATACAATTTTTTTAACGGGAATAGAAAGCCGGGATCCCACATATGCACTTATACTGCTTACTTAACAATTTTTCGAAATTCGATAAGAGAATTCGATTAGCATATCGTTTTAATAACCTCTTTGTAGAGTTTGTACATATGAGGAGCGGAAAAGACGGAGAATATTATTATGTGGAGTTAAGTAAAGATGAAGTAATTAAGCTTAAGGAGATTGCGGAAAAGAAAGCTAAGGAGAGAACTAACGTCCGTAAACCTTCTTATGAGACCCAATCTCCCAAATGAAAACTATACAGTTTTTCGGATCAACGCTATAAAGTATCCTTATATCCCCCGTAACTTCTATGGAAAACATTGAATTGCCATGCTTATCTTTTCCTAACTTTTCCCTGGAATATTTGAAGGGGTTATCCTACGCAATCTCTTCCCTTAGAGTTAACGAATCTATCCCTTAATATTGTTGGCCTATAACGTGCATATTTAAAAGCCGGTTTGAAACCTACTGTAAAGGGTACGTCACTTTCCACTTTCCTTATTATTACAGTCTCTCCCAGAGGTAGTAAATCGATGATCTTTAAAGAACCTCCTATTTCTGTTTTTACTTCAGTAGTTAAAACTAGTGGGTGCTCATAATACTGTTTAATGCTCTCTATTTTCTCAGGAAGTATAGAGAATTCTCCCCCTTTTCTTCTAGTAATTTAGTAAAGATAGACGGAGAATCAAATTTTGGCACAGGGAACCATACTATCGAAGTCCCATGTATAATGGTTGATGT
This sequence comes from Stygiolobus sp. RP850M, assembly GCF_037389295.1. Lineage (NCBI taxonomy): Archaea > Thermoproteati > Thermoproteota > Thermoprotei > Sulfolobales > Sulfolobaceae > Stygiolobus > Stygiolobus sp. RP850M. Next base: position 2,039 of record NZ_JBBHKU010000032.1, read on the forward strand.
TCTTTGGTTTGAAATAAAACCCAATTACATGATTAAAAGTAATGCCAATTTATTTAATACCTTAATGAAATGGCTAAACCTTTATTTTACTAAATCTTATTGTACTTATGACCGAAAAGGAGGAAATTCTTAGGAAGATTAAGAACCCAGAGCTAGCCGAAGCGTTCAAGAAGGTTGATAGAGCAAAGTTCCTGCCGGAGAATCTAAGGAGTTATGCCTATACTCACGTTGATGAAGCTTTACCTATTTTACCCGGAATAAATACTACTGCGTTAAGTTTAGGAATCTATATGCTTGATGAATTAGACTTGCACAAAGGCCAAAAGGTCCTAGAAATAGGAACAGGAATAGGTTATTATACTGTATTAATTGCGGAAATTGTTGACAAGGTTGTTAGTATAGAAATTAACGATGAAATGTATAAATACTCTTCAAGATTACTTTCCGAGTACCAAAACATAAAGTTAGTATTAGGCGACGGAACGTTAGGACATGAAGAAGAGAAGCCCTTTGATAGAGTGATAGCCTGGGCCTCTGCACCTACTCTCTTGTGCAAACCTTATGAACAACTTAGAGAAGGAGGAATAATGATTTTGCCTATGGGTGTAGGGAGGGTACAAAAACTTTACAAGGTAGTAAAGAAAGGTCACAGTCCTGCTCTCGAAAATCTTGGAGAAGTTTTATTTTCAAGAATTAGAGGGCTTTTTGGCTTTTATGACGATTACGAGGACGACGTGGAGAGCAGGCTCAGTAGGTTGGAAAGGCAAGTGAAGTCAATACTAAGTAGGTTGGAAAAGAAAGTTTAACAATCCCAATAATTCTTGGCTTTCTCCCTCAAATTGTAGGCTATTTCGAGTAATCTTCTATATTCCTTATTTTTCATTATCTTCTTAACGAAAATGGGATTAACTGTTGCATATTCGTGAACAATAATGTTCCTAAATCCAACCACGGAAATTAAAAAATCCCTTTCTTCAGCATTTATCAAGTTTTTCTCATAAAGCTTTCTTATAGAATCTCTATATCCTTGGCTTGATATTCCCATATTCGTAAGAGTGTTTGAACTAAGTAAATGAATGACTGAGCTTGGACTTGAAGCAAGTGAAGTATCGCAAATAAGTTAAACCAGTTATCTAAATCTACATTATTAACTTCATCTAATTTGCTAGTGTAATCTTTAAGGTCCTCAAGTAGTTTATCTAAGATCGCCATTCTCTCATCACCGCTCTAACTCCCCTTCCTACTAAATCCAATTTTTTAGCATCCATTAAGAAATCCTCACAAACTACTGCTCTCCTATGAGCTCTTGACCAGTCTTCTTTATAAAGAATTAGACCGTAATTAAATACCTCATGAATTAAGTAACAACTGGTATTATCATCTATTGAAACAAGATCTATCTTTTCCGTATCCAAGTAATCTGAGAGATCCTTCCACAATTTCATGTAATCATCAAAGCTTAACTCTTTAAATTCTACTGCAATATCGATGTCATTACCTTTCCCTTTCTTAGCTAGAGAGCCGAATAACACGGCGTAATATATATTATAATCCTTCCAATTGAAAGCTTTCAGCTTATCTAAGTAATCTTGTAGGTGCACATATTATGATAATATGGGGAATTAAAAAGAGGTTCTATGAAAGTTTTTAATGCTCTTTCAAAGGCTTATCTTTCTTAACGTAGAATAATAGTAGGTAGTATGAACCGAATTAAAAGTTGACCTTGAATTAACTTCTTTAACATTGCTAACTACGAACCAGAAAATTGTGCTCCTTCTTTCATCGTTAGGAACTTTAATGGCTGCAGTAGACACTACAATTGTACTTTTAGCGTTGCCGACTAACCGATTGCTTACACAAAAGAAAGCAAGAAAGGCTCCGACAGACTATTACGGATGAAAAGTGAGTAGGACTAAAGCAAGAAAAGACCCATATAGCCCCGTGACATTATAGAATAGTAAGGCAAGGAGACGAACTATTTTTCTATAAAATTTTTAGTAAGGCGGCTGATTGTAATATCGAATGGTTAATATGAGTAGTGAGTTATAGCGCCTTAACGCTCTTATGTTTTTTCAGCCAAAATCACCGATATCACGTCAGCATCCCTTTCATACTTCACCGCTCATATTAATGTTAATCTAAGTTTCAACTCTAAACCACTTACAGTTTTTATTTTTGATTTAGCTGAAATATAATTATGGCTGAGTATTTAAGAGAGAACGCGGTTGATTTCTTTGAAGAGGCTGAGGAAAACTTGAGGAAGGGTAAGTACAATTTAGCGATGTTTAATCTTGAGCAAGCGTTACAACTTTCGTTGAAATACACTTTATATCAACTAACAGGTAGTTTTGAGAAAACCCATGATATAAAGAAGCTCTTAAGTCAAGTAGTTGAATTGTCAAAAAATAAAGAATTAGAAAAGATAATGAGGGAGGAGTACGTGGTTCTTGACGTGCTAGAACAATCGTACATTGCGTCGAGGTATTTACCCTATAAATATGATAAAAACACCGTTGAGAAAACATTAAATGTAGTTAGGGGGATTTTACATGTATTGGGAATTATATAAGTGGTGGAGTAAAAGGAAGGAGATTTTGTCCCACGCGAGAGATTACGTTAGGGAGATTAAGAGGATTTGTGTTGAGGAAATCGACAAAGAGTGTAGGGTAATTCTATTCGGCTCAGTTGCAAGGGGGAATTACAGAGTTGATAGTGACATAGACGTTCTGATAATAACTGAAAAAGGTAAGACTATATGGGATAAGGCTCAAATATCTTCTAAAATTAAGGAGAAAATAGGGTTTGGAGACCCATTAGAACTTCACGTTGTTACCAGAAAGGAGTATGAGGAGTGGTATAAGAGGTTTATTGATGTTTATGAGGAGTTTTAAACTAAATGTCTTTAATTTCACTCTGTTACTTATCCTCAAGGCAAGGTCGAATACTCTTTTGAATTCTACATCCTCTACTTTACAACCACATTTCTCTAGAGCATAATCTACGAGGGCATTAAGCTCTTCTTCTGAGAGTTTAAGAGTTCACGAAAAGACAGAATAAAGTTCAGCAACTACAAGCTTGCTTATTACCTTTTCTCCGTCTTTGGGATAATTTGCAATAGCTTTTTCGTGGTTCGGGTCTTTCTCGTTAATTAGAGCTATTATAATACTGCTATCGATATAATATTTCATTCCCTTTCCCTTAATAAGTCATCAGAAGTCGGTAACTCGAAAGGTACCCCTTCTTTTAACCATCTTTCAGTTAGTTCTTTGATTTTTTCCTTCTTCTTTAACTCTTCTTTAGCCTTACTCACTCCGTAAGCAATAATAATATTAAATGCTTCATTTCTTGACTTAGCGATACTCATCTCTACCATTTTTTCAGCTATTTCATAATACTCGTCCTTTACCTTAAGTGTTACTATCCTCATACCATAATATTACTCAAGAAACAAGATAAACTTTACCCTAGTATGATATGAAGAGATCAAAAAGACATTTAAACCGAGACTTTTCTCCATCCTTGTCAAGGAGTGAAAGGGATAGGATATTTAGTGGTATTTTATACACCCTATTTATCTCATTACTGGCAGATAATGTTCACTAAATAATTTTTAAAGTGTGATTAAGTATTTTCTTAGATGCCCATCGATCTAAAGAAATTATGCGGTGATTTCTCTACTTCCAATATTAACGGTTACGCAAAAGTAGACGTGTTTAACATTAGCGGTTACGTTCCTAAAGAGTGCGAAATGAAGGTCAATGCTATAAAAGTTCTGGGTTTAGCTTTTACTTACTCGTTAAAGGAAAAGCGCAATGACATAAAGGGATTTGTCGAAGAACTGTATCGAAGGTATAATTACGTACTGTTCATTCCAGACAACGCGAATAGCGATGTTAAAAGTTTCTTCGAATCAGCGTACGAAGTTTTAAGTACTCAAGACCCGTTTGAAGTAACTAAAAATTTAGCCTTAGGTTTTTTCTTGGCATGGAAATACGATTTGGACTTTACCGACTATATACGAGGGACACGGGCATTACTCGACGTTTACCGTCTATTGCCCTTTTATTATTCATATTCTCAAAGGGGAATAGACCCGTTTGAGAAACTGAAAGACAATTCAAGGGATAAGCAGTTCATAGAGGAAATTATGAACGAGTCACGTGATAGCAGGAAATACACATTTTTTAACAATATGCTTTACCCAATCGCTTTGTCCCAATTCATAAATATGCTGCCGGAGGATAAGGAGTTGAAATCCGGGGCTCCTATAAGCTTTCAAACTACCGAATTTTACAAAAAGTTAGCACTATACAGTTACACGTTAAGTGATAGCGAAGCACTAGGCTTCATTAACTCCGTTTTCTACAGGCTGAAAAGACTGTGGAGAGAGTTAAAAGGAGTACGAATGGACGAGGTCGTCCTTGATTTATATCAGAATTACCTTACCGCACTGAGTAAACACGGTTTACAAGTCAATCTACCCAAAGTTCAAGACTTGTTAGTACAAAAGACTGAAGGAGTGAAGTGTATCGGGAAAGGGGAAGTGGATTTACATGATTTTTACACAAGTGTAGACGTGGAAACATTGAAGGCTGCACTAAAGATAGGTAATGTTTTACTTATCGGCCCACCCGGTGTAGGTAAGACCAGTTTAGCCTTGAGAGTGGTCAAGGGTTTGACAGATAACAACGATGAGTGTTTTTCTGTCTTTACGGCCAACTCTTTGTGGTTCAGAAGAAACTTGGTCGGCGGGGAGAGCTTTATTAGCGGTTCCGTTTACTGGAAAAGTGGTTTGTTAGTCCAAGCCTATGTTAGGGCTTCAAGGATTATTGACGGTAATTATTACGTTATTGTAGACGAGATCAACCGTGCTGATGTCGACAAAGCTTTCGGTGAGTTATTTACCATATTCTCAAGTAATAATCCTGAAGAATGGTTTGTACCAAGTAGTTTGGTTGAGGAGATCGAGAGTTACGGTGACAGAGTTGATGAGTATGCTAGGGAATTCTTGCTGATTTATAATGACTTGAAGGAAAAGGGTAGAGAGGACGAACCTTTAAGAAGGATAAGGATGATAGCTACGATGAACTTAGTAGATGCGAGGAACTTATTTTACGTAGGAGATGCCTTAGTGAGGAGATTCGTTTCGTTTTATTTACCCTATCCCACTTCTACTGAGGACTTGGTTAAGGTCTTGCCTAACTTTAATTTGCAGGATGACGAGAGGGAACAAATCATTAAGTTTGTGGGTTGTGTAAGGGAAAAGTTCAGCCAGAAGAGAAAGGCTAGTAGGTCAACGTTTATGGAGTTAACTAGCTTTAACATATCTCCGGCTAGTGTTAAGAATTCTTTAGCTATTTACTCAGAGTTAAGTAAACGTAGTATTGACGACTTTGCCGAAATAGTCAAGCTCACCTTAGGTACTCTAAATAAAGAAAAAATAAGCGAATATGAAGAGATAAAAGAAGAGTGCATAAAGGAACTTAGGAAATAATTTTGCACTACTCACCCTATCTTTTACCTCATAATTAGCATTATGATTGTGAAAAAAGTTAGAGAGACGATAGTAGTATTCCCGTCTGAAGAAGTGATGAAAAGGGTCTTAAAGGAGGCTGGCGTAAAGCCGGAGGAAGTTGCCGACGTAAGCGAAAATGACTTATAAGTGTTAACCCCTCTTTTTCAAACTAACTTTTTCAAAATTTCACCTATGATCCTTAAATTGTACTCATCGTCGTCTTTTAGTGGGTCAATTATAGCAATGTAAATTAAATTGGAATTGTACCAGAAGTCAATAAGTCCTCTCTCTTTAGCTCTTCTATCAAGTTCCCTCGTAGCTGAGTCCTCATCGTCGTAGTCTACTCCCCGTTTATCTAACCCGGGGTAAACGAGGACAGAGGCTAAAGGTTGGTACTCGTAAGTATATGCCATGACTTTGAACCTGCCCATCGTTATAGTCTTTTTCATAATAACTGCAACGGGGGCTAAAAGTGAGTTAAATCTAGTGTTAGTAATGGGGGCTGTTGGGCTGAGTGTGCTGAGGACCTTAATTCGCTTTGAACCCAACAGCCC
>NZ_JBBHKU010000033.1:0-3986 GCF_037389295.1 Stygiolobus sp. RP850M
GGTAACCCTGAAGCCTCTCTCTCCTCCAGAACGAAGAGTCCTCCAGTCCCAAGGCCTTCACGTCCCTGTGAAGCTTCTCGATCTCCCACCTCATCCTCCATGCCTCCTCGATCTCCTCCTCACTAAGCGAGAGATCGGTCGTGTAGAGGTACCTAACGTGTGTACCGGAGTCACCTTTATATTCTTGAACTAGCAATTTCACCGTAACCACTCGGTCTCCCAGGGTCAGGTCGGCGTAGTAGACGCCGGGGGGTAGGTCTCCCACTCGGAAGTGTCCCTCCACCTCCTCGAGGGTCCCCCGGGCCGACTCGACCCTGAGCTTGGTTGGACTTGAGCTCAGACACCACGTTGTCCTTCACGAGCTTCTCCGACCAGTACCACGAGTCGAAGACTACCTTGGACACGCGGAAGTACCCCTTGAGCACGTCCAACATCTCCTTGGCCAAGTCGATCTTGGTCTTGAACTCGGTGACCATCTCCAAATCCAACATCTTCCTCACGGCGTAGGGGAAGGCTCCTACCATGAATGTCCTGCCCGTGGAGAGGTCCACTATTGCGACCGTGAGGAGTTGTATACCCCTCTCGAATCTCCGGTGGGCGTGGCAGTAGATCCAGTAGTTTCCGTGGGGGCTCACGTCCTTCCCTCTGGAGTACTCCTTGTGGTCCACGGTGTCGTCTATGATTACTGCCACCTCACCCTTCACCAGCCCCGACAGGACCTTCAAGTAGTCCTTCCACGCGTCGTGGAGCTCTCCCAACGCCTCCAGCAGGTTTGCGTAGTCCAACCCGAACGTCTCAGCAGCATTCTTCACGCTGGCCCTACCACCTAGCAGGGTCATGAGGACTAGTGCTAACTCGACCTTCCTGCTCCTCCCGTTCCTCCTCACTATGCCTAGGATCTGGTTGACCGCCTTGACCAGCCTCTCCTTAGCTAACTCGATTTGTCCTTTTCCGTTCGGCATCTTTTCAGTGGGACGACGTCTAAAATTAAAAACTTCTCGCTAATACCGACTTCTTGGTATTACCTCCCTAAGATTCCCATAACTGCTGTATATTATTTATTGGGAATTTTTCAGTAACATATACTTCAACGTTATTCTCTAGCTCCAACCCTTACTTGTAGCCCTATCTACTACGGAATTAGCAGAGTTCATCATCCAGGCGTAAGCTTAGAACTTGAGCTTAGCGTCAACAGCCCGATGAGACTAGTCTATAAAGGCCTTTCGAGCTTGTGTTAGGGGTTCGAATTCCCGCAGCGGCACCTTAACTACATTTGCTAATAATTTCGGACAGTTTTCTTGATAAGAATAACTACCAAAAGAGTAAGAATTTTGTAACAATAATTAAAACAATCTGTGCGTTTAAGCCTTTATCTTTCCCCGAAACGATACTTATACGTCTCAATCTTACTCCTCAAATTGTCAACCAACATTCTAGTCTCAAAGCTTACACTCTTCCCCTCCATAGCCTCCTCAGCCCTTGCCAGATACTCCTTAGCCCTCAAGTACAAATCCTTGTTATCATAAGCTACAGCATTTTGCAAATACATCATGCCGAGCATGGCCAAGTATATAATTTCTCCGGAGAGTGGACAACCTATTGATGAAAAAGTGATTAAGAGGCATGAGAAAGCGTTAGAGTTTTCAGATAGGGAGTCAGAGAATTATGTTGCAGAGTTAGTTCTAGCTTCTTTTTCCTTATTCCAGGAGGTCTTATCCCACGCCTCATAAGATATCTGTCAAGATAAGTGGATAATATCGCACCTAATGCCGAAGATATTAGAGCGCTTAAGGTAGCGGATAATATGAAGCTATGCAAAAAGTTATAAATAATATCATAGGCTAAAATAAATACTTTAGCTGATGGTAATGCCGCAAGTAATAGGTTGCACAAGACATATTTAAAAGTTGATATCTCTTTTGTAGGACCAAAAATGATCTCTCAGCAATAATGATTACTACCCTTAAAATATCGACAATATAAATATATTTTACACTAACAAAGTTTTACTCAATATTTGCGAAAAAGACTACAATACCTAAGATAAGAAGTGACGCTAAGTTTAGAAGGACTGTAATCTCGGCGTAAGGAGTCAAGAACGTTCTGAAATATGAGGCAATAATTAACCCTATAGTATTACTTACAACTCCTTGAACGCTTCTTATTCCAGAGGCTACTATTCTATCCTTATTTCTAACTGAAGACATTGTATAAGCAGTGTTTGAAGTGGTAGCAATTCCAGAAGACGCACCCAGTAAAAATTCTCCCAGAATGACGTTGAAGAAAAGAGACAAGGAGGATAAGGCCATTGAGACAAAACCGAAAGACGCAACCCTTAACTTATACTTATCGTGAAGCTTACCAGCGTAAAATGAGACAAACGTAAAGGAAAGAGGGTAAAGGAGAACTAACGAGCCAATGATTAGGGCAGGTAAATGTAAGGAGTATAAATAAAATACAAAGAAAGCGGCTATCATATTCCTTGTAATTGAGTGTAAAAAGCCCGAAAGACTAGTTAAATAAAATACCTTACCTAACTTTATTTTCCACAAAGTCATAACTAGACCTACTAAGGATAGTAATAAGAACGGTGGGTAATATAGTCCTAAGATTATACCGTCAAATATTAGCGAAGTATAAATTATATTAATCCCTAATCCCGACTTTGCATGTACCTCGTTAAGGGATAGTATTAAGAACAGTGAGATAAAGGAAAGAACCGATGTTATCGCGAATAAGTATTTCCAATTAATTTCAGCAATTATTCCTCCAAGGGGTAAGCCAAAAACGTAACCCAGGCTAACTATAGTGTGATTTAACCCTATCATTTTCCCTCTCTCCTCATCTGAGCCTATAAGACTGGCGTAAGACAAAGACGTTAGAAGAACCATTGAAGCCCCAACACCCTGAAAAATCCTAAGAATGAGTATAAGTAAAAAAGAGTTAGAAAAAATTATGAGAAAGGACGATAAAGCCATTATCATTGTCCCTAATATTATGACCATTTTTACTCCAACTTTTTCGGCTAAAAGTGAAAATGGAATGGAAAGTAAGACCTCAGTGACGATATAAATTGACAATAAAGTTGAGGCTTTTACATATGTTATTGAAAAATCTTTAGCTATTAATGGAATGACCATCAATATCATTGTAGCCTCAAGTGAAGAGATAAACGAAGGTAATGAAGAGAAAAGGACTGATTTAGATAATTCATTCATCCTTACACTTCACCTCCAGGTTTTTACATATTTGTTCTAAAACCGATAATAGATTGTAATATACTCTCTCTTCTTTTACCAATTCTTTTTCCTTGTCGATAATTAATATATCTACACCCATTATTTCGAATTTTTTATTTTTAATTTCTAATCCGTATCTCTTGCCATTAAAAGTTGACCTCCCTATCCATTCGCCGAACCCTATGTTGTCATTCCATGCCACGTTAATTAATTCGAATTTGTAATCAGGAAATGTCTTAAAAAAACTTCTAGGTACTTTTTAAATTGTTCTTTCCCCTTAATTACTCTAGGATGCTCACCTGGGTGTATATAAACTAACTCGTCTGTGTAAAAACTTAACAAATATTCTATGTCGTGTGAATTCCATGCTTCTATGAAATCTTTTTCAAATTTTTGATAATTAAACATATTTCTTTACTATTTTAAGCTTATATAACACAAGTTAAAAATCTTGCTGGTAATAATCCTAGAAGATTTAATATGTTCACTATAAATTCACTTTATTTCTACAGCGGGATATAGAATAATTTAATGCGTTTTAATGAGTTATGCTAGTAGAGACGAGCAGAAGATAATACTAGCTACTACTTGACTCTATTTGGATTATCTTAGATGAAGTATTTTCATACGTCAGTATGGGAATCTCGTTTATTGCAAGATAAACTAAAACTTAGAATAAATTGAATTTAACTCAATTAATTTACAACAAAATATCATATATTTCGGGCTATTGTAGCTAATAAATAA
>NZ_JBBHKU010000034.1:0-53818 GCF_037389295.1 Stygiolobus sp. RP850M
TGCTAGGAATTCGTTGAACTCCTTTGGTGCCTTGTAGGTTTTCTTTGCATGTCTATTCTCCTCTGCTAGTAGATCCCACCAGTGTTCGAAGACGTAGAAGGGGAACATTAGGGTATATCTCATTATAACGTTCTCGTCGTACTTGTGCCAATCCCTCTTGTACTTACTCTTTCCCATGGGTAATACTCGTAATTATTTTTTATAAATTTTTGTATAATTCTGAAGTAGTCCACAAAGCAGGAATAAGGATCAACTTTAATAATCTTTGGTAAGGATGAACTTCTTCTTGTTAATGATAACTGTGAATATAGTAAAGGCTCGTCCATCAACGTATATATGTGATGGAAGTATAAATTTTTTCTTTTTAGAATTGAATTTAGAATTGAATATGTTAAATCATATTCTGATATTAAGCATACAACGAGAACTTTAATCCACTAATAAAAATCTAGATGATCGTTACAATTCTAGCTTAAACATTGTTAACTACCGCAATAACAATGAAAGATAATATATTTTTAATACTTGGAGCAACCATGTTATTGAATGTTAATGTAAATAAAGTTTTTATTAACAATACCTATTCTAAGGGTATATGGCTACAAGTACATATAAGGTTATTCATCCCGATGCTAGAGTTGCAGATTTGTTAGGTTTGCTTACTACTTTACATAATACCTTTAATGATAAAGTGGATATATACATACTTGAGAAAGAGTTAGAAGTAGATATGGACGAACTAATGCCAATCCTTTATGCAGCAAATACGATGGGCTTTATAAATTTAGCTGAAGGTGATGTAATAATTACAGATAAAGGACTGGATTTTCTTAAGGCAAATCTCAAGAAGAGAAAGGAGTTGCTGAGAGAGTCAATAGATAGGCTCGAGCCTTTTTCGACGGCTAAGGAACTTAAATCTTTCACTGTAAAAGAGTTGCTAGAAAAACTTGAGGATAAGGGGATCACAATTTATAGCAGCCCTACGGGATACAACGATTTAGAGATCATTTTAGTTGAGTGGGGTATATACTCAGGATTTCTAGCAAGAGAAGGAGATCACTACATAGTTAAGGTATAAATTACATTACGATTTTTCGTAATCCAAGAAGGGTTTAAAGATTTTTTTAACAAACAAATTAAACATGGAAGAGCCGGTAATACACTATACTAACGAGGCAGACACTTTTAGGACCAGAGTTTTCGGAATCCAAGACGGGCTTATAGGTGTTGGTTCAATTGCTATAGGTGCTGCAGGTTATTCTCAAGACCCGTTACTAGTCCTTGTTACGGGGTTAATTGCATCTATAGGTCAAGCTTTTTCCATGGGTATAGGAGAATACATCTCTACGAGAGTCAGGATGCAAATCATAGAAAATGAAATTAAAAAAGAAAGCTTTGAAATAGAACATTACCCTGAAAAAGAGAAGGAGGAATTGAAGCAATTTTACATCCAAAAAGGTCTGCCAGAAGAGGAAGCTGAAGAAATCTCAACTAGACTAATGAAAAACAAGAATATGGTACTAAACGAAATGTTAATCCATGAGCTTAAACTGTTCCCAGAAGGATACGAGAGTCCAGTGAAATTAGGACTATTAATGTCTCTATACTTAACAATTGGTTCAATAATCCCATTATTTCCTTTTATTCTGTCACTATTCTTCAAGATTCCCTTCATCTATGACGTAGTCAGTTCAGTAGTGTTAATAGCAATAACGTTGGGCATTTTCGGTTCTATGTCTTCAAAGTATACTGGACTCAGTAAATATAGGGGAGCTTTTGAGCAAATAGCAACGGGTATGTTAGCTTTGGCGGGAAGCTACGCAGGCGGACTAATACTAGCTCACTTCTTACCTCTCACGAATCTCCCGCTGTAAGAAGTTTTGCTAGATTTCTAGGTATTTTAGCCGGTCTGTTATCTTTTTGGAAAAGCTCTTTTCTCCTAGCCTCCAAGATCATAGGCTCTATTGACAAGTACTCTGCAGCAGTGATTACCCTACATCCTACTGACTTAGCTACTTCCTTCACTGGTTTAAGTATGTTTTCGTAATTAAGATCACGTAAAACATGGTGATCAATAATAGCATATTGAAGACCGTTTTTAACTATATTTTCTAGATTCTTTATTTCAATGTCTAATTCTTCTTGGGATAATGCTCTACCTAATAAATAGCTTAATGGTCCATCTATAATTAGAAAGTTAGGCTTAACCTCGTTGATAAATCTCACATGTCCTTCCTTTGGTGCACCCTCAATGTCAGAGGTGAAGAGAACTGTTCCGTCCTTATCATTAATTGCAATCTGAACCACATAGCCAAGTCTTTCATCAGCACCATGAGGAACAGCAGGAGAAAACTTTATCATCGTAGAGCCGAACCTTATCTCTTTCCCATCCGCACTCTCAACTACCTTAGGTCTATCTTTAATAGATTTTAGAAATCTAGGAGCTCTTCTGAACTTTTGGCTAGGGTTTATGTTATTCTGAGGGTCTTTGATAAAAAGTACTTTTTTGTCGTAAATATCAATAGGAATTACGTACCCTGGATCATGATGGTCATAATGGTAATGTGTAACAATGATTACATCAACATCTTTAGAAACCTCAAAGATTTTTTTAGCTAGCTCGCCTAGTCTGTCAACTTCTAATTGATGAGGGGGTAGATTATACCTCCTCGGAGCAAGTGAAACAGCAGGATCTACCAGAATTCTTACGTCTTTAGTCTCTATAAGTGTAGCTTGAGATCTTACCCCTAAGCTTTCAAAGGCTAGCGGTTTAACTTCCATAACTTTACTCTTCTCTCAAGGATTAAAATCTCATTGTGGTTATGTCCATTATTGCTTCCCTTAAAGATCTTTTCATCTCTTGTATATCTCTGTACGCCAGTCTGAGCCCGTAGTTAGTGCGTCTTTCCATTAACTTACCTATTCCGTAAATTGTAAATCCAGAGATAGTAGTTATGTGAAAAGGATCGTCAAGTCCGAAGGCAATAAATTTCCCTACAGCTTGGACTGTTCCTCCCTTTACTTCATAATCCCCTAATATCTCTTTAAACGTGTTTTTCATACTTATGATCTGTGTGGGGAAACGATTTAAAGGAGAACGCATCGTATCAAGGTATTTTAACGTAATAAGACCCATGTGTATTACCTTACAAAAGAATTTTAAACAAGATAAGACAGTGTTTAATTAATGCTAGATGACATCATTGCCATATTCAGTATCTTAGTCTCAGGCTGGAGTGTTTATAATTCACTTTTAGCGATGTATGGTTTCACATGGTCTCCTACGAAATACACGAACTATTCTGGCAAGACATTTTCTATTATTATACCCGCTAAAAACGAGGAAAAAGTCCTACCGCGACTTCTAGATAGGTTGATAAACCAAGAGTACGATAAGTCCAAATACGAAATAATAGTAGTTGAGGACGGTTCTACTGACAAAACGTATGAAGTATGTAAACAATACGAAGAAACTTACAGTAGAGATTTCATAAAATGTCTTAAGTTAGATCAGCCTAAAGTACCTAACGGGAAAAGTAGGGCTTTGAATTATGCATTAAAAATAGCCAATAATGAAATTATAGGAATTTTTGATGCCGATACAGTTCCGAAATTAGATGTCTTAAACCAAGCATCTTCTTGGTTTGATAAGAATGAGGTGGTTGCTGTACAAGGGAAACTAATACCGATTAACGTAACGGAAAATATTGTGACAAGGTTTGCGAGTATTGAAGAACTCTTCCACGAATACTCTATTGCCGGTAGGGCACGCTTGGGCTTATTTGTGCCCCTTGAAGGGACTTGTACTTTCATAAGGAAAGAAACGCTGGAGAAAATAGGAGGGTGGAATGAGTTCACCTTAACCGAGGACCTTGACTTAAGTATATCCTTAATCTCTCGAGGTTTTCAAATAAAATATGACCCTATGATAATAGCCTGGCGAGAAGTACCATCCAGCCTAAGATGGTTGGTCAAACAAAGGTTAAGATGGTATAGGGGACATTTCGAAGTAACGATAAGATTGCCCCAAGGCAAAAAACTAGACCCTAAAATAATAGACGGATTCTTACTTATAGGTACGCCTTTATTAATGGTATTGAATTTAGTTAATTATTCATTAGTGTTAATCTACTCCACATCTCTGTTTGTTATAGCTGCATCCTTCGTTTCAGCAGCCTCGTTTATCTCCTTCATAGTAACCGTCACTATTTCAAGAAAACATCTTATTGAATTCTATTACTCAATATTATCACTCATTTACATGAATTTTGTTGTTCTCTTAAATTTAACAGCACTGTTTATGGAAATCGTCAGAGCACCTAAGGTCTGGATAAAGACGGAGAGGAGTGGAAAAATAACATCGGAGGTCTAGAGATGATAATAGATGAGTTAGTTAATTCAAAAATCAATGACACATTATCACATAAGCGTGAGGATAAAGCATTATACGTCACAGATCTAGTTAGATGTGCTCTTAAGATAAAATACGAAGAAAAATATAAGGAACTTTTAATAGCAGAGTCGATTAAACCGTCTACAATTCTCGGGGATTTAGTCCACGAAGGGCTGGAGAAATTCCTAGCTGAGAAATTTAATGCAAAGTTGGAAGTAGAAAGTGAGAAGCAAGTTACATTAGCTCAAGACGTGTACAAAATAAAAGGTAGAGCAGACGCGATCATCGAGGGAGAAAAGAAAATAGTTATAGAGATTAAAACAGCTAGAGCTGATAAAGGCTTACCGTTAGAACATCATAAACAGCAGTTGAGGTTATACTTGTGGCTTTTCGACGCTAATGAAGGGATCTTAGTCTACATTACCCCGGATAGAGTAACGGAATACAGTATCCGTAATAAGGCTGAGGACGACGAAGTGATAAGACTTGTAGAGGAGACAATCAAATTGCTGAAAACCCCCCGATATAACTGGGAATGCAGTTATTGCATCTTTAACGTAATATGCCCAGAGTCTAGGAAAAACAAGTGAAAACGTCTGTTATTATTTTATATTTTGATTGCCAGAGTTTTTACATAGTATGGAAACCAGAAAAAGACCTACCGTAATGACTATAGCTGGAAGCGATTCTGGTGGAGGGGCTGGGTTACAAGCAGATCTAAAAACCTTCACTTCTTTAGGAGTTTTCGGAACTACAATTATTACTGGACTGACAGCTCAAAACACTCAAGGAGTCTATAAAGTCTTAGAGGTACCTTTAGATTTCATAGAAGCACAGTTTGACGTAGTAATGAAAGATCTTTCACCTCAATTTGCTAAGACAGGTATGCTAGCTAACTCTTCAATAGTTAAACTAGTAGAGAAAAAAGTCTTGGAGTATTCAATAAAACTAGTTTTAGACCCAGTGATGGTAGCCAAGAGCGGAGATCAACTCGTAACTGAGGACACTGTTGAAGCTTTGAAAAGCCTTATGAAACATTCCCTCATTACGACACCTAACAAGTTTGAAGCTGAGAAGCTCACGTCCCAGAAGATAAATAGTATAGAAGATTTGATGAAAGCTGCGAAAAAAATCTATGAGGAACACGGCGTGAACGTTGTTGTTAAAGGAGGATCTACTTTAGGGGGAGTTGATGCTGCTATAATTAACGGAAACGTAATAACCCTAAGGGGAGAAGAGGTAAATACTACTAACACACATGGAAGCGGAGACGTGTTCTCAGCCGCAATTACAGCCTATCTGGCTAAAGGAGAGACCTTAGAGAACGCCGTGAGGCTAGCTAAAAATTATGTTAATGAAAGCATAAAGTTCTCACTATCCCTAGGAAAAGGGCACGGTCCGGTAGATCCCTTCGCCCCTATAGAAAGAATTGTAGAGAGAGAGCAAGCAAGAAGTACTATTGAGAAAATACTATGGAACATTGAAAAGGAACCAGAGTTAATTACTACTTTATTAGATGAGGAGGATAAGTCGAATCTTGCAGTAGCAACAAGTTACGGAGATATTGCGAGCCTTGCTGGAGGGATAATCAGATACCTTGATAAGCTAAAACTTGACGGACCAATATTAGTTAATATAAACAATAAAGTTACTGAAGTAGCTAGAAAGCATAACAAAAAGATAGTATTATCCTTAACGGTTACAGATCGTCTATTGAAAAAAGCTGAAGAAGGAAAAATAATACCTACTACCAGTGGTAAGACCGGGGATGTGATAATTGAAGGTGGAAGAGCTTATCTGACAGCTTATAATTGCGAGGAATTAATAGGCAAATTGAGGGCTTTGACAAAATGATAACTATCGTTGGAAGTTATAACGTGGACTTCATCTTAAAGGTAGATAAATTCCCTGAAGAAGGAGAGACTGTCTTCGTCAAAGACATTTATATAAGCCACGGCGGTAAGGGATCTAACCAAGCTGTCTCGGCATCAAGATTAGGAGCTAAAGTTAAATTGATTGCGGCTGTAGGTAATGATGAGTACGGCAGAAGGGCAATAAGCTTTTGGGAAGACGAAAAGATAGACGTGGGATATGTTAAAATAAAGAATGCACCTACCGGCTCAGCATATGTTATTGTAAACGAGAACGGTCAGAATATGATAGTGGTAAACAGAGGGGCGAATATCTTTCTTGTACCTGAAGACTTAAACAGTGAATTAAAAGGTGAAGTGGTACTAACGCAGTTAGAAATAAGGGAAGACACTGTGAGAAAGGCTTTGAGAGAGTTTAACGGATTGAGAATTTTAAATCCAGCTCCTGCGACTCTTAACGATATTTCAATCCTGGACTATGTAGACATCCTCACTCCCAATGAAGTGGAATTTAAAGAGTTGAGTGGTGCTGACGATCTAGATTACGGTATCGAAGTGTTGTTAAAAAAAGTAAAAAAGGCTGTAATAATAACATTAGGAGAAAAAGGTGCATTAATAGGGATGAGGAATAAGAGAATAAGAGTGGAAACAATGAAGGTTAACGCTATTGACACAACTGGTGCTGGTGATGTATTTAACGCGACGTTGGCTGTGTATTTAGAAAAAGGTTATGAAATTGAGAGGGCAGTAAGAATAGCTAACATAATTGCAGCGTATTCGACCACCAAGATTGGAGCTTTAGGTCCTAGGTTAGAGGAGGTGAAAAGTTTAATTGAGGAAGAAGCTTAGAATCAAGAAAACCGAGGAAAAAGAAGAAGGGCACAAGTGTATAGGTTTATGTTGTGATGATTTGGTAAGTATTGAAGAACGAGATGATGTGAAATGAAGATCATATTCTTAGGGACTGGTGCTGGAGCCACCTTCGGGAGCAAGAGAATGAAAGCGGGTATTTACGTAAAGGGAGAAAAAAATTCCGTAGTCTTAGACATGGGTACTGGGGCTAATTTTAAGTTAGAAGATATAGGATTACTGGACTTTTCGACATTATTCATTACACACTTACACATCGATCACTTTAACGGAATTTTCGACCATCTAGTCCAGAGAAAACTGAAGGGATTACAGACTTTGAGAATATATTCCCCTAAGGGGCTCACGGAAGTCCTTAACACGTATATAAAAAGCGGAAATAACATATACGCTGAAGTAATAGAATCTGATTTACCTTCGGCGGAAGTAGGTGAACTTCAAGTTTACTCTGTAAAAGGATGTCATAGCATATATGATGTAGCGTATGTAATTTCCGACGGTAAGAAGAAAATACTTTACACTGGTGACACAGCTGAACCTTGTGAAGACATTCTTAAAGAGTCCGAAAAAGTAGACTTAGTAATCCACGAAAGCAGTTGTATAGACGATTGTTCAAAATGGGGGCATACGTCCCTTAAACAACTCATGGAGCTTTTTCCGAAAGAGAAACTAATTCTCACTCACATTCCCGCTCAAATAGAAGATGAAATCAAAAAATTGGCTAAAGGATATAATATAGCTTTTGATGGTTTTATAATGGATGTGTAGATTACTGGCATTCGACGTAAAAGAGAAAGTCGAGTTAGAAGTGATTAAGGCCTTCGTAAATGCTGCTAAAAATGACATTTATTTTAAATATATCTCACATTCTCACGGTTGGGGAATATCGGCGATAATTGAAATAAACGGTAAACACAAGCTAGTCTATTATAAATCTCCGGAACCAATATACGAGGATGAGTTCTTTTACAACATCGTGAACTTACTAAAAGGTGATAGGGTTACCGGTATAATCCACGCCAGAAAGGCTGGGAAAGAATTCCTTATAGGGTTAAGGTATAACCACCCCTACCACATGAAAACTAAGACCCATGACCTTTACTTCGCTCATAACGGTTCAATAAACAGGAAGGCTTTCAGCCAGCCAGATTACCCTAGTACGGATAGCTATCTATTCTTTCTGGAGTTAGTTAAGGCCTTAGAGAGCTCTCAACAAGGGATAGAAATAGTTTACAAACAAGTAATAGATAATTTAAGTAAGTTCTCTTCAAGCTTAAATTCGGCTCTCCTTACTTTTAACGAAATAGAGGGACCGGTAGTCTACTTCGCTCATTACTATAATAAGGAGAGGATTAAAGAGATGGAAGAATATTATAAAGTGTACAAGTACGGAAATTACGTCTTCTCTTCTACGGTAGGATATTATCTTAATAGAGATGTCGAAAGTGTTGAATTGGGAAGAGTAATCAGATTGTTAAATGATTAAAGAATTTAAATAAACTAGATGAGAAATTTATTTTATGCCAAAAGAGGAGATAGTTGAAGCTAAAATTTTAGACTATGGTAAGCTAAAAACAATATATAGCTCAATCCAATTCGCCAGAGCTTATGCTAAAATAGTGAAAGACGGACCACCTCCTAGGGATATTCCTAAAGAGTTGTACTATCAAGCTCTACAGTCTAACGAAATAAGATATGGACCGCTGAAGGTGATAAACAACGGAAATTTAATCAAGATAGCTGAAGTTAACGCTCTAGTTAAGTCCGATAGAGAAGGAATACCTCTCTACGCTATAGTGGATTTCACAGACGGAATCAAAGTATACCTTGCTTATGAAAAGCCAAAGACAGTTGTGGGTGTGGATATCGGTGTAAGACATTTGTTTACTATCGTGGCAATCAGGGGGACGACAGCTTGGAAAGTAAGGTACTGGGGTAATGAAGTCATAATAAACGAAATGATTAAAATTTTAGGAGATCCACAAGGTTTGCCAGAACTTAAAAACATAAGATCGAAAATAAAAGGAATCGTAGATGAGGCAGTAAAGTTTATAGATGAACTTGAGCCAAAAGTCGTGGCATTAGAAGACTTAAAACTATTTGAAGGTAAGGCAGGCCAAGCCCTAAGAGCAGTTGAGGAGATGTTGGAAGAAAGGCTGTACAATGCTGGAATTAGGTATAGGAGGTTATCTCCGTTTTATACAAGCAAGATCTGCTCTAAGTGCGGATATAAGAAAGGAGAAATAATGGGACCTTTATTCGTATGTCCTTCCTGTGGATATAAGTCCGAAAGAGATTATAACGCAGCTTATAATTTAGCTCTTCAGTGCTACTACCAATGCTAGATCTTCCAGTACTCCCTTAAGATCCTTTTTTCTGTAGAGAGGAATTCCGCAAATTTACTTCTCGTTCTATCAGCACTTTTAGTACCAACATAGTCCTTTTTCTCACCCTCTAACCCCTCTACGAAAGCCTTTATACCCCTCTTCAAACCTACGCTATACCCACCCTCTAATACGGCGTAAAACTTGTTTCTAAGTCCTAACAACCCTAACGCATTATAAGTCCTTTCGGTAGCCCTAATACTAGCCAATCCGTCATCTTCGAAGGCGTCAAAACCGGCTGAAAATGCTATGAGTGTCGGTTTAAAGTCGTCTAATATTGATTGGATTATAGGGAATAAATCCTCATATAGATCATCCCCAGCCAGTGGTGGTAAAAGGAGATTAACCTTTGTACCTTTAGCTTCTCCCCCACCTATCATGTCAGGAAAACCGGTCCCAGGGTAAAGGGTATGAGGATCTTGATGAATATCTATGTGCACGACATCTGGGTTCTCCCAGAAGATTTCTTGTGTACCGTTGCCATAGTGAACGTCAAAGTCTATAATGGCTACTCTTTTCAACTTCAATTTCAAGATGGGGTAAGCTATGTTGTTAAAGATACAAAAACCTAAAGTAGGTGCTCCTAAAGCTCTACCTGATTTACCCGCGTGATGACCCGGAGGGCGAACTAAAGCAAAACCCTTATTTTTGTATGCTGTTAACGCTCCGCCTAACGCTAACAATGCAGAATTCCACGTGTGTTCGTTAGTATATGTATCGGCGTCTAACCATTCTCCTCTCTTGGAAGATAATTTTACTAGATTTACGTAGTTATCGTCATGAACGACTTTTGGCTCGTCCTCACCTACTTGCTCTGGAGAGATAATAGGATTCTCTTTCAGGACTGACAACACAGTCTTTAATCTTTCGGGATTCTCAGCGTGACTAGAGGGATGTTGATGAAGAAGATATGTCTCGGAATAAACTAGTGGTATTTTCATTTACTTTAATACTTTCTCCCTGAGAATAAAAGTGTATGAATAGAGTGGCAAAAGTAAAGGAGTTAATGGTTAAAAACAACGTTGACTACATGTTGCTAGGTCCCGGAAGTAATATGTTCTATTTAAGTGGGTTCTCAGAAGAACAGATGGAAAGGCCTTTATTTCTTATCATTAGTCAATGGGACACTTACTTTTTAGCTCCGAAAATTTACGAGGAACAACTTGAAAAACTGAACTTTAACGTGGTTTCTTATAACGATGGAGAAAACCCCTACAAAAAGCTGAATATAGAGAAAGGTAAAAGTATAGCTATTGACGACACGCTATGGTCTGCCTTCACCATAGACATTTTAGATTCGTTTTCTCCTTCTCGCCTAATAAAGGCTAGTAATATAATGAGAGAGGTAAGAATAATTAAAGATGATGAGGAGATCGCCATTATGAAAGAGGGGCTTAAGATCGCCGAAAAGTCCTTCCTTGAGACATTAGAAATAGCAAAAGAGGGAATGACGGAGAGAGAAATCTCTACATACTTAGTGCACAGGTTTATCGAAAACGGAGCTGACGGATATTCGTTCGAACCTATCATAACTTCCGGGAGCAATACATCGATGCCCCACCTCCGTTCTACCAGTAAGAAAGTTAGAAACGGTGAGGTTATAATATTCGACTTTGGCGTGAAATACAAAGGATACTCAACAGATACTACGAGAGTCGCCTTTTTAGGAACTCCTACCGAGGAAGTAAAGAAGATTTATGAGGTAGTCAAGGAAGCTCAAGCGAAAGCTGAAGAATCCACAAGAGAAGGTATAAAAGCTTGCGAAGTTGACAAGATTGCTAGAGGAATAATATCTTACTACGGATATGGAGACAAATTTATTCATAGAACTGGGCACGGCATAGGAATAGACGTTCATGAAGAACCTTATATATCTCCTGACAACAAGAGAAACTTACAAAATAACATGACGTTTACTATCGAGCCTGGGATATACCTTCCTGGAAAGTTCGGCATAAGGATTGAAGATATGGTTTACATTAAAAACGGAAAGTCTGTAATCATGAATGAGCTCGAGAAAGAGATATTTAGGATCTAAGCGTATAACCATGCTTTTTTAAGTCTCTTTACACCTTCAACTATTTGTTCCTCTGTAGCTACAGATACGCTTAACCTAGCCATCGTCTCACCACCTATTAAGAAGAAAGGCTTTGCCGGAACGAAGCTGAGCCCTAGTTTCACCGCTTCTAAAAACACTTTCCATGAGTCCTTCTTTAAGTCTAATAGTAGAAAGAACCCGCATTTTGGAGGGTCAAAGTCTTTAAAACCTTCGTTTTGAAGCGAATCTGTAAGGACACTCATCTTCTTTCTGTAATGCTCCGATAACGATTTCATCCTACTTGTCACGATACCTTTTCTTATAAGCCTAGCTACAACGTATTGATTTATCGTAGAAGTTGAGAAGTCCATTTGCTCCAGTAAAGCCAGTTTTTGTGATATATCCTCCCTAGCTATAACAAACCCTATCCTTAATCCAGGGGCTATTATTTTACTGAAGGAACTGATGTAAATAACCCTACCTTCTTTATCGAAATACTTGATAGGTTTTGGAGTACTTCCAGCTATGGGCTTATAAGGATCATCCTCAAGGATATAAAAATCGTATTTACTTGCCAGCTCCACTAACTTTTTCCTTCTCTCCTCACATAAGTTAACTCCTGCAGGATTATGACAATTTGGTATAACATAAAGGAGCTTTATCTTCACTATCTTCAATAACATCTCAAGTTCATCGACATTAATTCCGTTTGAGTCTAAAGAAATTGGAACTACTACATTACTTCTCAGCTTAAGAGGAGTAAAGGTTTCGACAAAAGTAGGGTTTTCCACGGCTATTGTGTCGTTTTCGAGGAAGTACTTAGCTAATAACTCCATAGCATGTTGAGCTCCGCTCGTAACTACTATTTCGCTTTCTTTGGCTGATAAGTCGAGAGACGGTAATAAGATGTTTTTTATTTCCTTTATTAACTCCTCTTGACCACCAGCACCAGGGTAAAAGAGAACTTTACTTCCGTATTCATCAATTACTTCTTCATAAGCTTCCTTTATTTCCTTCAGAGGCATAACTCTTGGATCTGGCGTCCCACTAGCTAAGTTTATCTCAACCTTCTTAGCTGTTTGTGAGCCTAATTCTACTGGCGACAATTCTATTTCTTTTCCGATTCTGGAGACCATCTACCCCTCACCACTATCTCTGTACCCAAGCCTATTTTCTTAGCTTTTTCATATAATACTTTCATAACCGCTACGTCTTCCAGCCCTATCCCTAAGGATTTAAAAACTGTTATTTCGTCCTCGCTTTTCCTCTTTATTTGCCCATCTATAACGGAAGAAATCGGTACAACTTTATCCCAGTCTAGCATCTTCATTTTATCTGCTAAAATTAGGTCCCCCGCCTCTTCCTTAGCTTGTTGTAGATCTTCAACAACTATCAAAGATGCTACTTTGAGGACTTCTGGAAATAATTCCACCCTTTCTGGTAAATTAGATCCCATTGCGTTAATATGAACACCTTTCTCTAGAAATTCAGATTTGAGAAAAGGATCCTTTGAATTCGTCACGGTGACTATCACTTCTGCATCTTTACACGCATCTTTGTAATCCTTGGCTTTTATCACGTTAAAGCCGTCCTTAAGCAACTGTTTCACTTCTAACTCTAGCTTCTCTCTGCTAAACACTTTAATAGTAACTCCTTTCTTCAGTTCGTGAAATGCTCTAACTTGGAATTGACCTTGTCTCCCGAGACCTATGACCGTAATGTGAGAATAACTTGGTTTTGCTAGATAGTCAGCTGCAATTACTGAAATAACTCCCGTTCTAATTCTGGTCAGAAGATCCGCCTCAGTTATTAACAATAACTCCCCGTTCTCGTCAAAGAGCATAGAAATGAAAGAACCTTTGAGAAATACCTTAAAGCCTAAATAACTGTCTATGCCACCCGCTTGATAAGTCAGTACACTACCGTGATAAGACGTTCTCACCCTTTTCGTATTAGCGGCGAGACCAGAATTCAATTGTTTAAAAGCTCTGACTAGTGAATCATAAACTTCCCTATAGTTTAACACCTTTTCAACGTCATCCTCTCGGAGCAGTAATGCCATTTAGTCCCTATTATCTTATGCCTTTCTGCTTAAAAGTAAAACTAATATAATTTTTCAATTATGGAATTAACCCCGAGGTTACAAGATATTATCTCAATTTTAAAAGAAAGGGGAACTGTAAATCTAAAAGATCTAGCCCTAGAACTTAAAATATCTCCAAAGACAGCTAAGGGTTATGCAAGGGAATTGTATCGGCTTGGTTTTGTAGAAATAGATGAAAATGATAACCTAAAGTTGAAGAACGAGAACCCTGATAGTGTAGAACATCTAAAGAAGACTGTCGAGATCCACGATAACGAAATAACTTTACTTAAGAAAGAAATTGAACAACTAAAAGAGGAAATAACAAGACTTAAAAAAGCCCCTAAGAAGTAAGCCCTAAGGATAGTTTCATGACATAAGAAAGCCATCTTAACATTTTTCCGTTATCAAGCTTACTATTCCCTTTTTCTCTATCTCGGAATACTATCGGAACTTCAACAATCCGTAAATTATTCCTCAACACTTTGTATATAGCACAAATTTGAAACTCATAACCACCAGCGTTCTGGCAAGATGAAACGACTTCAACAGCTTTAGCACTATAGACTCTATAACCCGAAGTGTTATCCTGAACTGGAGAACGAAGAAGTATCCTAGTGATCAAATTCGCCCCCTTACTTATGATTTTTCTTTTCAAAGGCCAGTTTTCGATCTTTCCGCCTTGTATGTACCTAGAGCCTATAACTAGATCAGCATTCAAACTGGCGTTAAACATTGAAGGTAAAAAAGAGGGATCGTGACTGAGGTCTGCGTCCATAGTAGCGATATGTGACATCCCCATTTCAACAGCCTTTCTTAACCCGAACCTCAAGGCACTTCCTAGACCTCTCTCGTTCGTTCTTACAAACACTACAGCACCCATCTGCTTGGCTATTTCTGCCGTATTATCCCCACTATTATCATCAACTACAATTATTACTACATCCTTTACCCTCTCCCTGATTTCCTTTATCAACACCTTAATGTTGTCAGCTTCATTATACGTAGGGACTACTACTCCGTACATTGCACATTTCCCATATTTTGTCACTTACATAATGTAAATTTATTCCAAACTTTCCTTTCCTTTCAGCCATAGCTTTCTCTTTTGACATTACCACTTTTATTATGGATACGGGTAAACCGGTTTTCGTCTTTACCAAGACTATATCCCCCTCTTTACATTCACAATCGTAACTTACAATTCCAGGGACAAACAAGTCAGCACCATTAACCACATGCTTTACCGCTCCTTCGTCAATAGTCACAGAAGATATATTCAACTTAAACTTCTGTATCAAACATATTGTAGGAATGAGTTCTTCTGAGAAGAAAGATAGTAAACCATCTATGAAATAATATACTTCCTTTTTTTCCTTACCTATTTCCACTTTACCGTCCAATTCCCAACCATACTTTTCTTTGACCCTAGATAAAAACTCCCTCTTATCCTTTTCAGACAACATATGCTTCTGCAAGACTTACTTCACCAGATCCTCAAATTTTACGGGCATTTTGTATATATACTTGCCTATACATTGTTCAATTGCATTAATAATTGCTGGAGTCGCAGCTACCGCTCCAGCCTCACCTATTCCTTTACTACCAGTTGGATGCGGAGACTTACCGAAGGTAATATAATGCCACTCAATCTCAGGGACTTCCACGGCTGTAGGTAAAGGATACTCTGTAAAGTTAGAGTTTATCTGAACCCCATTATCGTTAAACACAACCCCTTCAAGTATAGCCTGAGAAATTCCTTGCAATATACCACCAATAGCCTGACCCTCTGCTAGCAAGGGATTTATTACCACACCTACATCATCAATAGCTATATACTTTGTTATCTTTACCTTACCCGTCTCGTCAACGGTTACCTTAGCTAAATGGACACCATAAGGCGTTGTAGGTGGTGTGTTAACTTTATATACAGCTGTAAAGTCGAGACTTTCACCCATTGAATACGCGTTCCGGACTATATCATTAAATTTAACCTCTCTACCGTCTTTCTTATGTCTAACTTTCCCTTCAGTGTATTCTACCTCTTCTACATCCGCGTTGAGAAGTTTGGACCCTATTTCAATTAGTTTAGCCTTCAACTTTTCACTAACTAAAATAACCGCCGAACCGCCAATTGTCACCGTTCTGCTTCCCCAAGTACCTATTCCGTCTTCAATAATCTCTGTATCACCCCATCTTATCTCTATTTTTTCCATAGGTAACTGAAGGACATCTGCAGCAATCTGAACGAAAGCGGTAGGATCTCCTTGACCATGAGGACCGGTTCCAGTTACAAGAGTCACTTTGCCATCACTTTTGACATATATTCTTGCTACTTCCCAAGGCCCGAAAGCCGTGATTTCAACATATGTAGAAACACCTACACATCCATTGCCCTCATTTTTCAACTTTTCGTAATAACTCTTTCCGATCTCAAGAAGTTTCTTAACATTACCACTATCATAAGTAATGCCGAAAACGTTTTTGTAAGGCAACGAGTCTATTACGTTCTTCAACCTGATTTCGTATTGGTCTATTCCGAGTTCGTTTGCAACTATATTCATTATTCTCTCTATAAAGTAAGTACCTTCGGGTCTACCTGCACCGCGGTAAGACTGAGTGGGAGTTATGTTTGTGTGAACCGCGTAAGCGTCAATCTCGGCTCCGATCAGCTTATATAAACCCGGAAGCATCCTAACTGAGCTCTTTACATTACCTAACTCATCGTCGTTTGCGTCATAGTACGGTGCACCTAGGTTTCCTACTAATCTTCCCTTTATACCTAAGATTGTCCCATCCTTCTTAACGGCAACTTGGAAATCAAGGAACTTATCTCTCCCATGACCTGCAGATATCATTTCCTCAGTCCTTGTAGGGATCCACTTTAAGGGTTTTCTAGTAATGATCGCTAACTTGGCTAAAGCATACTCTTCCGGATGAGCAATGATCTTGCTTCCGAAAGCACCTCCGACGTCAGGTTGGATAACTCGGATGTTTTCCGTTCCTAAGAAGCTTACTAAATTACGTCTCAAGTAATGAGCAGATTGTGTAGAAGAGTAGAAGGTTAACTTGGTACCGTCATAATATGCTACGGCACCCCTTGTTTCTAAAGGAGAAGCGATTACCCTCTGATTGTAAAGTCTTCCAGATATTACCTTGTCAGCCTCCCTAAAGGCTTTCTCAACATCTCCACCTTTCCATGTTTCTTTATAAGCAATGTTACTCTCTAACTTAGAGTACACTTTTATATGATCCTTTAAAGCCTCTTCTGGATCCAAGACATATTGAAGAGGCTCATACTCAACTTCAATACTCTCCAACATGTCATATGCCTCATATCTGTCCTTAGCAATTACTGCCGCAATAGGCTGACCCACGTAAGTAACCTCTTGTGAAGCTATCGGAAAGTCCCTTCCAGGATTTATGTCCTCACCAGTATACACACCTTGAGTTTTCCTAACCCTTATCCTAGCATGAGGGACTGTGCTCCTAAGAAAGGCAACAAATAACATCCCTGGAAATTCGATATCATCTACGTAGACTCCTTTACCCGTAATTAACCTTACATCTTCAACTCTCTTTATTGGTTTACCAACGTACATATCATATTTTTAAATGTCAGTAAATTAAAAACTCTAGCATTAAAGTAAGTTAACGAAAGTGCGATTAATTCAAAGAATTTTGAACATAATGAAAGTACCTACCATGTCTGGTTATTTTATTTTCCTTCATTAACTGTATTAGGGCATCGTTTACCTCTGGTGCTGGTCTATTCACTAACTTCAGTAGCTCGTTAAAGGTTATCCACCCCTTCTCTTTCATTAGTCTCTCCACTTCATCCTTCACTGAACTCATGCTAAGGTAAAGAAGTAACAACAGTTAAAAAATACACATAAAATAGAGCTTGCGTAAATATTAAACAATTATGAAGCTCTATTTTCCTATACTGGCTTCAGACGTAACAATAATTTTAGGTACAATACTCTTGCTCAATAAAGTCCCTTTTTTAATCACTGTTGGTAGTATAATAGACATAGTTTTGCTTACCATTGCCGCTTACCTAATTTATAAGGGCATAAAATATTCGGATGTTCTGGGATTTGTCTTAAGTATAATTCAAATTCTAGGTAATTCTACTGATCCAGTTCATTTGAGAGCACTGAACGAGTTTGGCACAACATTATACTTGTCCATTTTAGACATCTTAATGGTGTTGTCATTTTACGTGTTTCCCCTAACCTACATAACTATGTTTCTTATGAAGAGAAAAAATCCCGTCACTTAACCTTCATATTCTACTGGGTCTTTTAATCCGTTAATTTCAAACGCTTTTTTCCTCATGTAACATGGGCCACATCTACCGCAATGTTTTTCGCCACCCTCATAACAACTCCACGTTAGATGTAACGGTGCACCTATCTCTACACCTAACTTAACTATTTCGTGTTTTACTAAATTCCCTACGGGCATTAACACGTCAACTTTCTTGTTAGGACCAGTAGCATAAGGT
Source organism: Stygiolobus sp. RP850M (assembly GCF_037389295.1). Taxonomy (NCBI): domain Archaea; kingdom Thermoproteati; phylum Thermoproteota; class Thermoprotei; order Sulfolobales; family Sulfolobaceae; genus Stygiolobus; species Stygiolobus sp. RP850M. Next base: position 18,150 of record NZ_JBBHKU010000034.1, read on the forward strand.
GATAGTTTAGCGAAAAGTCTCACGAATTCCATCTCGTTATCAGGATAAGCTCCTGCTTCCTCGAGATTTATTCCCGAGGCTATTGCATCATATCCATGTGCCTCAGCAATAGCCAATGCTACGGAAAAGAATACTAGGTTTCTAGCGGGAACCCACTCGTGTGCGAACTCTGCTCCTTCTTCACCTCTTCTGTCCTTCACTATTTCTTCTCCACCCTTAAGAAGTGTCGAGTGTCCAACAATCTTGAAAAGATCCGTGTCTATCATCATGTAAGGGACTTGCAAAAATTCAGCGATCTTCTTCACTGCCTCTTTCTCTTTTTCCTCGGCTTTGTGGTGGTAATTGAAGTGGAGTAAAGTCACCTCATATCCATTCTTAAGTAAATAGGTAGCTGCAACAGTCGAGTCAAGCCCTCCACTAGCTATCACTAAAGCCTTCTTCCTTGGTTTCTCATCTAACAACGGGATTTCCTTTAATCCCATATTGTTTGATACTTTAACAATCGAGTAGGGATTTAGCTTCCTGACAAAGACACTGTCTAAGGGCTTAATACTAAAATATTCGTCTAAAGAGGTAAAGAATATAGCCCCTAATTCTTTATCGTACATCATATAAACAGGTTTAAAGTTTTGAGCGACGTAAATCGTGTTGGGATCTGACTTGTCACCTATTATGAAAGCAAAGCTGCCCTTTACACCTTGTAGAATCGTTTTCAAGACTTCAAGGTCTCCGTTCCATGCCTTATCCAAGATGGGAGGAATAACACTGCTATCTATCTTACTTTGCTTCCTGACTTTGTACTTCTTTTCGAGTTCTGAGTCATTAGCAATTATGCCATTGTGTGTAACGATATACCGTTCTCCTTCAAATGGCTGAATCTCGTTATAGTTCTTATCCTTTACATATTCGGTTGTGGGTTCAGCCCTATTATTTGCTATGACAACTCTACTGTTTTTATCTAAAATCCCTTTTAACTTCTCCTCGTTTAACGAAGGTCTTCCGACCGACTTTACTACCTTAGTCTTACCGTCACTCTGAATTACTGCAACTCCGAAACTATCCCTTCCTCTATCTTCAGCTTTCTTCAAAATCTCTATAAGCTTAGCTTCGATCTCCTTGTAGTTCTCATGTTTAAGTATAAGTACTCCTGATACACTACACATTAAAGGCACTTAGCTTATAGGTATTTATAAAGTTAGTGAGAAAAATGTCACAAGACTATTTATTATCACGTGTCGAGGAAAGGCTTAGTTACTTCAATATAAAAATTGCTCACGTATATACAGAAACAGCTCTAGAGCCCGACTTGGGAAGCGAAGTAGAACAATTAACTTACTTAGACACCAAACTAATAGAAGAACTGAAGAAAAAAGGAATAAAGAAACTTTTCAAATTTCAAGAGGAAGCGATAAAAAAGATCCTAGACGGAAAGAGTATCCTAATTATTTCTGGGACTGGAACGGGTAAAACCGAATCTTTCCTTATCCCAGCGCTACAGTTCGCACTAAACGGTAAGCGAAGCGTCTTTATCTACCCTACAAAGGCGTTAGCGAGAGACCAATTAGATAGGATTGTGAAGTTTTCAAAAGACTTGGGAATTAGTGTAGGGGTATTCGACGGAGACACTACCGATAAAGAGAGGGACAAGATGTATACAGACCCTCCTGATATACTAATTACAAACCCAGACATGATACACATTGGACTTTCCTTGAGTTATAGGTTTAGAAGCTTGGTAAGAGGTGCGGACTTGCTCGTATTCGACGAGGTACATGCTTACGAAGGGGTATTAGGAGCACATATAAGGATGATAAGCGATAGGTTGAGAGAGTTCGGCGATATTCAGATTGTAAGTTCTAGCGGGACCATTGACGCTTCTCCATATCTGTTTTCTGAGTTGTTTGGGATAGAAGGGGAAATAGTAAAGGGAACCCTCCGGAGAAAGGGGGTAGCGATCCACGCTTTACTTAACATAGGTTCAGCAAGCAGGTGGACGATCTCAGCATTCTTAGCTTCATTTCTAATAAAAGAAGGATTAAAGGTTTTAGTTTTTACAGATTCCCAACAAATGGCTGAGCTGGTCGCAAAGATAGCGTCTAGGTTCGGTGCTGACATAATGGTTCACAGGGCTGGAATCAGTAAGGAGGAAAGGAGAGCTGTAGAGGACGGAATCAAGAAGGGAAGAATTAAGGGAATTGTAGCTACTTCCACGTTGGAGTTAGGAATAGATATAGGAGACCTTGATGCTGTTATTATGGCACAAAATCCTCCCAGTTACACAAAATACTTGCAGAGAGCTGGTAGGGCAGGTAGAAGAAACAGAATAGGTTACATTTTTACCTTACTTGGTGATGACCCGATAGACTCCTATTACTTGAGAAGACCTAAAGAGTTCTTCGAGAGAAAATTAATACCACTCACTTTCGACCCTACAAATATCGAAGTACTGAAAGTCCACGCGGCAGCATATCTACTCGAGAAGGGTAAATTATCAGTGAGCTCCATACCGTCTAACTGGCTTAAAGCGTTCAAACTATTGGAAAGGGAGGGTGTATTGATAATTAAAGGAGAGGTTATTTTACCTACCCAAAGGCTTCTTCCCTTCGTGAGATCCTCACGTATAAGGACTACCGGACCTATCATAAGAATCTACGACGAGAGCGGAAAAGCTATCGGAGAGAGAGAATTACCGGTCGCATTATTCGACCTTTATCCAAGAGCGATCTACTTAATTTCCAAGCATAACTATGTAGTAGAGTCAATTGATTTAGATAAGCTCAAGGCTGTGGTTAAAAGAGTAAGAGATGACTTAGACTATTATACTAAGCCTATCTATTCTTCTCACCTAATGTCCATCGAGACTCTTGAAGAACGGAAAGTATACGGTTTACCCGTAAAGTACGGGAATGTAAGGATCATGGAAATAGTTGAGGGCTACGCCATCTACGACCTAATGGGAAGGAAGGATAGACCTAGAGAGGAGATCTATTATAAGGAACCTATAACTTTCACTTACGAGACTAAAGGACTACTAATAAAACACCCTATCCTACCAGAATTCAATGAAATTGACGCCATGGAAGCATTCCACGCAACAGAGCACGTTCTGATATCAGCTGCTAGAGTCATAGCTGGAGCTGGTATGACGGACTTATCGGGAATAAGTTACCCTAGTGGTCACGTAGTCATTTACGACTCTGTAGTTGGAGGAAGTGGTGTAGCTAAGCTACTATTCGAAAGGCTAGAGGAGGCGTATTCAGTGGCTAAAGATATTACGGGTAGTTGCGATTGCGAGGACGGTTGTCCTAAATGCATTTACAGCCCGTTTTGCGGAAACAACAATAAGGTTTTATCGAGGAGGAAGTCCTTTAGGTTAATAAAGACGATAACCGAAGAAAGCTTAGAGGAGAAAAACGACGAATTATTCGGAAAACCTATTGCCTAACTAGACAAGTTAGAAACCCTTGCAACAACGGATGGATGAGTAGAAAATATATTAGAAGACTTATCCCCGTATTTTAGGAGAAGGCTCCTCATCTCGTTAACTCCCACAACTTTACTTGCCAACTTGTCAGCTTGTAGTTCTAATTTCCTATGTACATACCTTTGTATTAATAAACTACTCATTAGGAAAATCACGAGAAGGGGAAATTGGTTTAAAATGCCTAGTATAGTCCCTCCTGTGACTGTTACTACTAACAAAACCCTATTTATTAAGTAATGCCTCAACTCCATGTGTGCGAGTTCATGCGCTAGTACCGCTCTTATCTCATTTGGAGCTATTTCTAGAATTTTAGACGTTATTACTAGCTTATCTTTACCTAAGATAAACGCGTTTATCAGGTCGGAGTTTTTTACATACACCTTAATTCCACTAACAGTAAATACGTACTTGGAACCCAGTAACGGTAATCTCTCTGACAATAATAACAGAGGGAGTAAAGCGAAAATAATCATTTTTAACCTTTGATCCGCGGTATTACTATTAATATTTTTACATATATGAAAATTTCAGAATTATGTTGCAACTTGACTAAATCTAAACGATGGGTTTAATATCTTTTTTACGATAGCATCATTAATGAAGGCTGTAGTCCTCGAAAACGGAAAAGCTGTAATAAAAGAACTACCGAAACCTACGATAAAGGAGAAGGGAGACGTCATAGTAGAGATGAAAGCTTGCGGTCTTTGCGGGACAGACGTGGAAAAAATATGCGGGCAATACACTGCTTCTCAACCCATTTTGGGACACGAACCTTCGGGAATAATAGAGGAATCTTCCGTAGATTTTTTACGTAAGGGACAGAGGGTTTTTGCACATCACCACGTCCCTTGTTATGAATGTTACTATTGCAAGCACGGAAGCCCCACTATGTGCCCCTATTACAGAAAGACAAACCTCGATCCCGGTGGATTTGCGGAGTACTTCAGAGTCCCTGCATGGAACGTAGTAAGGGGGGGAATATTAGTCTTACCAGATAATGTGAGCTTTGATGAAGGGGCGTTTATAGAGCCGTTAGCTACAGTGGTAAGGGCTCAGAACAGAGTAAGGATTAACAAGGGAGATAGCGTACTGGTGATAGGAGCGGGACCCATGGGATTACTTCACGTAATGATGGCTAAGGCACAAGGGGCAGGAACAGTGATAGCTTCTGACATAAGCGATTATAGAGTCGAGTATGCAAGTAAAGTGGGGGCAGATTATTCACTAAATTCTAGGAAAGGTGATGTGGTCTCTGAAGTCAAGAAGTTGACTGACGGAAGAGGTGCTGATATCGCTATAATAGCCTCTGGAGCACCTCAGGCCATACTTACCGGTCTCTTTGCCGTAAGAAAAGGGGGATACGTACTACTCTTCGGTGTTCCTTATAAGGGGACGGTTCTGAATTACGATATAAGTGAATTGTTAAACAGCGAGATCTCAATAATATCAAGTAACGCAGCAGTAGAAGAGGATACGAAGAAAGCGTTAGAGTTAATAGCCCAAAAGAAAGTTGATGTGACGAAGCTGATCACTCATAGATTACCACTTGATCAGTTCAACGAGGCCGTAAGGATAGCTAAAGAGGGCGAGGCCGTAAAGATAATAATATACGATTGAGATAATCAAAAGATAAAGAGACAAAGTCAACTTGAACAATTTAAGAGCCCTTTTTAGATCGTTCTCAGTAGGCAAGTTACCCTTTCCCACTGTATAATATCCGGGTTTCTCTAGTTCTACGCCCAGGATTATTGCGGCTGCTGTTATTGGATATTTGGCATTAATACTCTCTATTTCACTTCTTCTAATTTCCTCAAAAACTCCATTGACTTTGATCCCCATGAGATACGCCGAGATAACCATGAATAGAGACGTAAGCCTGGCAGGTATGTAGTTGAGCAATGTATCGACCTTAGCTGAGAACCAACCTTGTTTAATCAGTTCAGGCGTTTTATATCCAACCATAGAATCCATAGTATTAGAAAGTCGCTGTAACAATGCACCCGGGAATCCCAGAAAAAGAAACCAGAATAAGGGAGAAGTTATTCCATCTACAAGGCTTTCAAATAGGGACTCTATCGCGGCTGAAATAACGTGTCCGTCATCGAGCTCGTATACGTTTCTTCTTACTAACTGCTGTGTATATTTTCTGGACTCCTCGTTGACTGGAGCTGACTTTTTGACAAGTGTGTAGAGCATTTTAATAGAAAAAGTAGTCTTTAAGAAGATTATAGCCAAAATTAACTCTACACTCGGTATTGGAATTAAAAAAACCAAGGAAAGTATAACAAGTATTGGCATTACTGATACGAACCAAAGTAAAATTCCGTAAGCTTTACCTTTATAAGGAACGATTAATCTTTCAGAAATTTTTCCACTCCATACTACGGGATGAAGCCAAAGGGGCGGTTCACCTAGTGCAAGATCAAGAGCAATTGCAAGATAGAGAATTGGCAACAAAGCTTCTCCGCAACTAATAAGTAAATGGGAAAAGATAAAGTTATAACGAAACCCACGTAATCACCAGAAGACCCTTTCAGTGTCCTCTTACACAGAACGAAGAAGAAGACTGTCAATAATAGATAAGCAAGGAGTAGAGGTAAAGAGGAAAAGAGTAAAGCCTCTAATTGAATGAGTATAAACTTCCACCATTTACCGTTTAACTTATCGTAAAAGACCTTAGCTAAAAAGCTGCCTTCAATTGGTGGTAATAACGCTAAAATGGATATAGCAGACGCTCTACTTAGGACTTCTGCTGATAAAAGGGTAAAAACAGAAGGTTTTAGGTTTAATGTGGCTACTACAAAGATTGTCACATAAACTAAAAGAAGACCTATTGCCCCGGACCCAGTTTGAACGTCATGTAACACCTTGAGTTTCTTTTGGTAGTCTTTAACCATTAGAGCATCGCCGTAATCCAAGAGCCCGTCAAGATGATGAAAACCCCTTATTATCTCTACAAAGGGTATCAGGAGAAGGAACGCCGTATTTCCCAAAAAGAAATGGGAAATGTAGAGAAATATAAAGTCCAGAATACCAGTGAATGCCCCTACAATTAGTGGTGCGGAAAATGAAAACCCCGCGATCTCTTCTAAGGGAGCTGAAATAGAAGGGATAATTGTGAAAAAGGAAAGTTGAGCCAGAATCGCCTTAAATACCTTCATCCTGATTATCTGATAAGTATGGCTATTATAATTGCTTCTACGATGAGTGACTCGGGAAAATCTACTATAGCCGCAGGTCTAGTAAGACTGTTTTCCGCTATCCCTTTTAAAGCCCAAAATATGTCATTGAACAGTTATCCTACATTAGACTACGGGGAAATAGCATTTATTCAAGCTTACCAAGCTATAGGCTCTGGATTAAGTCCCAAACGATATATGAACCCCATCCTCCTGAAACCGGACGGGAGAGGAATAGAAATAGTTTTTATGGGCCAACCTTTGGGTAGCTTCTCCGCGTCCTATTATTACGAACATTTTCTACCTAAAGCTTGGATTCAAGTGAAGGAGTTAGTTAGGGATGAGATGGTAATTGAATCCGCAGGGGGCATCGAACCAAACTTTGTCGAAAAGGACATAACTGCTGTAAAACTTTCAAAAGAACTACAGATCCCAATTATATTAACCTTAGATATAGATAGAGGAGGAGCTTTTACCTCAGCATTAGGGGCTTATCTGACTTTACCTCAAGAAGTAAGAAAAAAGGTTAAGGGGTTCATTATAAACAAGTTCAGAGGGGAAGAAAAATACCTCGAACCTGCAATAAAGTGGTTGGAAGAAAAAACTGGAATGAGGTATTTGGGCTACCTCCCGTTATTTGATGAGCCCCTTATAATGCCTGAGGATTCTATGAACGTCCGAAATTTAGGTGAAGGAGAACTCGATATTGTGATAGTATCTTATCCCTATATGAGTAATTTCAACGAATTCTACGCACTTAAGGACTCAAACGCGACAGTTAGGTTCATTAAAAGACCATCTGAAATTGCTAAAAGTGACTTGGTAATTTTACCTGGGAGCAAAAACACGTTAGAAAGCTTAAAGTATCTAGTGGATAAAGGCTTCGTCGAAGTCCTCAAGAAAAAACAAGTCCTTGGAATTTGCGGTGGATTTCAGATCATGGGAAGGAAGCTGAAAGACCCATATAACGTGGAGATTAGCGAAGGAGAGGTAAATGGGCTCGGACTACTTGATGTGGAAACGATTTATGAGAGGGATAAAATCGTTTCTTTATCAGAAACCGACTTGTCGGTAAACGGCTACGAAATAAGAAGGGGGAGAATCAAGTATTTGGACTATGGAAAACCCTTGTTTATTATAACTAAAAGGGGTTTGAAGGAGGTAAATATACCGGACGGAGCTGAAAAAGATAATTACTTAGGTTACAGCATACACGGGTCGATGTTCTCTGAGGGGGGTAAAAAGCTTCTTAGGGAAAAATTCGGCGTAAAGATTAACACGAAAAGTTTCGAAGACACAGTAAAAGACGAGGTCGAAAAATTGACTATTATCATGAAAAAATACTTACATTTTGACGAAATAAGGGATATTTACTTAGGTAAGTAAATAAATAGTAGGTTTTAATAGGAAGAATTTTACTCATTTATATAAATGCTGTTTGATCCTGTCAAGTTCATTGAGGAAGTAAAACCACAATTAGAACAAATAGTAGATGGAAAAACTATAGCTGCTGTAAGTGGCGGAGTCGACAGTACCACTGCAGCTGCATTGGCCTATAGAATTCTTGGCGATAAGGTTATTCCCGTAATGATAGATACCGGATTCCTAAGAGAGAGAGAAGCGGAAAAGGTAAAGTTGATGGTGGGAAACCTTATGCCTTTACAAGTAGTTGATGTGAGCGAAAACTTCATATCTGAGCTAGAAGGAATGTCAGACGCTGAGGAGAAGAGGAAAAAATTTAGACAACTTTTCTACAATACATTATCGGAACTTGTTAAGAAGTACAATGCTAAATACTTAATCCAAGGTACCATTGCAGCCGACTGGGTGGAAACCCAAGGAGGAATAAAAACGCAACACAACGTCCTAGTGCAATTGGGTATAGATACTGAAAGAATGTGGGGATTTAAAATAGTTGAACCTTTAGCCGACCTGTATAAAAATGAAGTGAGAGACCTAGCTAGGTATTTAGGGTTACCTAAGGAAATTTATAACAGACAACCGTTCCCAGGTCCAGGTTTGTTAGTGAGAGTAGTAGGTAAAGTTACAAGAGAAAAGCTAGAATTAGTGAGGAAAGCAACAAAGGTAGTAGAGAAGTACTTAGATAGCATGGATTACTCTCAATATTTTGCAGTTATTTTTGAATCGACTTCGAGTTACGAACCTGAAATGTCTAAAGGAGTTGGTTGCGACGTATATACATACACCAGTAAAGCTACCGGAGTAAAGGGAGATGTAAGGGCTTATGGTAGAATAGCCAAAGTTGAGTGCAATAATAAGGATTATGAAAAATTGAGAAGGGTTATGGAAAAAATTACCTCATACGATATAACTCACGTTACAGTAAAAGTAGGTGAGGGCTATCCTGAGGGGAAGTACACTATTGGCATAAGGGCGGTTTTAACACAAGATTTTATGACTGCAGAATTTGCAAAAATTGACTGGGAGCTCCTCGAGAAGATAGCATCTGAAATCTCTTCACTCAGCAAGAATATAAAAGAAGTGGTTTATGACATAACTACTAAGCCTCCTGCTACAATAGAATTTGAATAATACCTTTTTGATAAAAAACTTTTATTTTAGCTTATGAATTTGTCCAGCATTTTAATTCTTTTTGCAGGATGAGGATGGTCACTGAATATATCACTAAGTCTACTTACTTTCTGCATCTTCCATAGCTGTACTAGTTCCTCTACGTCTGATGAGCTTATCTCAGGCCTTTCCAAAGAGGAGAAGAATAGCATCTTACCTACACTGCCTCCTGCTGTTTTCTTAGCCTTTTCTAATACTCTTGGGTCAGTATATAATACGATTTTAGCCAATGCTGTTTGAAGGTTCCTAGCTCCTTGAGGAATTGTTAAAGCTGCGTTCACATCCGCATAAGATTCTCTCATCCTATTCAGGAAAAGGACTAGAAAATTGAAAAGGTAACTCAGAGCGATCATTACAATACCTATTAGGAATAGAGAACCTCCATTATTATTCCTCCCATTTCCTCCTCCTAAAATTCCGCTCCACCACAGAGAGTAACCGAGCCAGTAAAGTAGCGTTGGTATCAGACCTACGGCAAGTAAGAGCTCAGTGTCCCTATGCTTAAGATGACCAAGTTCATGCCCCACTACAGCCTTAATTTCTTCAGGAGTTAATATTCTAAGTAACGGCAAAGTCACCGCAACGTTCTTACCGTAAAGCGGACTGCTGAACGCAAATGCATTCGGAAAAGGAACATCTGCAATGTAAACTTTAGGAATGGATATCCTATTGTAGATAGAAACCTCTTGCACTATATTATATAGCCAATTATAATTAGGGTCTGATGGAGTAACCTCGTGTAATTTGTAGAGTGATTTTATGAGAAGGGGGCTAAAAAGCCACTGTAATAATGTGATGGCTGTAAGAACTGATAGTGCTCCAGTTATTACGTAAGGAAATTCTCCAAATCCTAAGAAATAGCCTAAAATCCCAAGAAGTAGTAGAAAACCTAATACTACTGTACCAATTACTGCAGTTATCATCCCTAATCTAAACTTTGTTAACTCTTTTATCATACGTTTATTATCCGTCCAAACTTTTAAAAACCTTATGCAAAAATGAGATCCCTTACGGATATTATGAAAATGAAGTGCGAAAATTTTCTATAGAATATCACAGTCTCATCTGTACTTATAATCATTTAAATTTATCATTAAAGACATTTAACTGAGAGCTAAGCTGAGAAGCTTTATTAATCTCTATAGAGATAGTGATTATTATGGCAGAGGAAATTGTAAGAGAATATATGAAAAGTTCAGTTATCACAGTTGATAAGAACACTATCCTTTATGAAATCGCAAAGATAATGACTGAAAAGAATATAGGATCTGTCATCGTGGTCGAAAACGGTAAACCAGTAGGCATTATTACTGAACGTGATATTGTAAGGGCAATAGGTAAAGGAAAAAAGCTAGACACAAAAGCTGAGGAGTTCATGACCGCTTCCCTGATAACAATTAAGGAAGATTCACCAGTTACTGGAGCATTAGCATTAATGAGACAATTTAACATAAGACATTTACCGGTAGTAAACGACAAGGGTGAGCTTACCGGTATAATTTCCATACGTGATATAGCTAGAGCTGTAGATGATATGTTTGAAAATCTTGAATAATTTTTCTCTTATATTTAACATTTTATCAAAAATAATCTAATAATGAAAATGTCTTGACGTTTTAATTAACAGTGCAAGGTTTTTTAAACTAAATGTGAAATTTTTACCTATGATACCCGCTTTTACATTTCCGACATTAGCTTATATAGGCTCGGGCTTGGCAGCTACTACAATAATACTGGGCGGAATAGTAGAGGGATATGGTTACGGTCTGTCCTTAGGTACTAATTGGCCTTACACCAGAGATATTATGTCAGTAGCAATAAAAGGAGATCCTGAAGCTATACACAGGATTTCAGCAACATTAGTAGGTTTGATCTCCCTCACATTATTGGTCCTAGATTTTAACATGATAACTCTAATAGGCTTCGTCAGCGTCATATTTACAGCACTTCTAGGCATGGCAACCTTGTATGTGCTTGCTGGAAAATTACCGTCTATATTTCAAGGACTCCATGACATAGCAGCTTACACGACGTTTGTAAGTTATCTCTTATTAGCTACCCAATTTCCAGCTTCACAATTCATAAGCTTCCTAGAAGATGCTATAATACCACCTCACTTTCTATATTTCGTCATATTCATGGGAGGAGTAGTCACCGGCACTAGAAGAATGAGATTGAGTATCGGAGATGTCAGAAGGCCTAAGAATAAACTTCAGTGGGCTTGGGCTATACACGGTATTGCCGCATTAATATTCTTCGTAGCCCTGATTTACCTTCAGATGTGGATAGCTTTAGCATTTGGAGTTGCTGAAGCCGTTATAGGAATATTAACCTATAAGGCTATAAATAAGAACCCTGAAAAACCTGGAATTTTAATAGGGCTTCACCAGCTATTCTCACTGGCTGTAGTAGTTGCATTACTTTTCACATGAACTTTTACATAACGAGATATATAGTTTTTCCCATTCTTATTGTTTTTAAGCAAGAATTAAAAAAATTAAATACAAGATCGATCAGTCGAGGTGCACTTCTTCATCGATTCCGAGTTGTGAAATTCATCATTAACTTATATCTTTAAGTTCGACCCCAGTTTTAACATCAGCTGTTATCCCGTAGTACTTGTAAAGAAGTTGAGCTACTATTTCATATAACATTTCATTAACATGCGTTCTGTTAGACCTTAGAGACGCTGATGTAAACCTCCACGGTCTCCCTTGTAGGACCTTGGCAATTAATAACATTTCTTCTTCCGGAGTTAAGCTCCAATTCCTTCTGGCATCCCAAAAATACTTGAGAGTTAACATGTGAATTCCGTCAGCAGAAGACTCGTAAGGGCTAACTCCTTGTATGAAGGCCACAGCTTTGTCTATATAGATCTTGTTTATATCTACGTCTTTATGAGCCCTTGTCCCATAGATTACTAGTCTAGCAACTTCAGGATCCATTCCGAAATATACGTCATGGATAGTGTTGAGCAATTTATCCTTCAAAATGTAGGACGCAATTTCAACCACTTTCTCGGCTACTTCGGTTAAAGGATACATAACAACTACAGGAAAATCGCCAAGTTTTTCATTTCTCTTAGGCGATACATGCACTATTCTAAAGCCGTTCTTGATCCAGAAATTTATTACTTTTACATCACCCATGAAAGCTGAGCCTATCCAGTCCAATCCATGAGATTGCCCGCTTTCTATTACCATCTTTAGCATTTCACTACCGAAACCTTTACCCTGAAGTTCCTGCATTATAGCTATTCTAACTATTCTCCAACCTTTCATCCTTCCAAATTCTTTCAACCTAGCGTGTTTAATGAGCCTATCAGGGATGAGGTCACCATCGAATGTAACCCCCTTTAGGGCTGACTCTATCATTTCCTCTGAGAGCCCTCCTTCCTCAGCAATTTGGACTACTCCTATGGGTATTCCATCGGAAGTATTCAACGATACTAATCTATGGTGTAGTCCATCTCCCATTATCATCAGGTCGTTAGGGTTATTTCTATAATGAGCAGTAACTAGAATACCGTATACTTGTCTTAACTTCTCGTCATCAGCAAATAACTCTTCTTGGTTTAACGTTTCGAACTGAAGCACAGTAAGCTTATCTTTTTCCGGTTCTTTAGGCTCAGCATCTAACAAGAGAGCATCGTATAACCACTTCTCTATGGGATCTCCCTCACTGTATCTTAGCGGTCTTCTCATCTCCTGCCAGTAAACGGTAGACTTCCTTTGCTTTAGGACTCTAGTTAAATATCTGAGAAATGCCTTTCCAGATCCTTCATACCCGTGAACAGTAGTGACTAAAACCACTTTCCTCCATATCTTAAGTGCTGAATCTATAATCCCTATGCCAACCGCAGCAGCTTCATCGACTACCAATATGTCTCCTTCTGTCTCAAGTATCGCCTCAGGTGCTTCAAAGAAAACTCTAAAGAATTCTCCCTCTATCGAGTTAAGAAAACCCAAGTTAGACCTTTTCTCTCTATGCTTTATACCTAGTACTTCCAAACCTTTCTTTAAAAATTCCATAGTCTGAGAAGTACTCGAAATCGAGGGAGCGGTTATAACTATTTTAAGCTTTTTCCCTCTTTCTCTCTCTGCGATTCTATAAAGGTAGCCAGCTAAACCTAAACCTGTCACTGCACTTTTTCCCCTCCCTCTGGATGCTGTAATTACTAAAACTCTTCTGTTGGATCCTCTAAGGTTTACAAATGAGTCTAAGACCTTATTTTGATCAGGGCTCAAGCACAAGCTATGAAGAGCCTCGGGCATTATTTGATTAGGCGGTATGAGTGGTCTAGGCTTATCTCCGATTTTACCCTTAAACGGTTTCGCATTATAAACCGAGTTAACGATTGTAAATATACCTTCATGTTCCTCTAATTTTCTCTTGAATCTTTTCTCGTAAACATCCCTGACTTTTCCGTTCTTAATGAGTGAATTTCTGAAAAGTTTCCCTTCTGTCAAGGAATTAGTATAAAGAATTATTATACCTCCTCCTCTAACTAAATCCACCAACCTTCCTGTATAATTTGGTTCGAAGTTGTCCACTAGATCTAGAATCACAACATCAAATGTCGCTCCCAAATACCTCTCTGAAGCTGAGTAATCAATATCTACAAAATTTTTACATAGCGATCTCATCTCTTTCATTCTGTCTTTAGCTCCCTTAACCCAAGGGTGAAATGCATAAGCAACTTGAGCTTCAGGATTTATCGACAAGTAAAGCAATAGAACTTCTTTAACCAAATCGAGGTATTTCTCAGCGTCTTCAATATAAACAAGGTTTCTGTAATACCTCTCCCTGCTGTCCTCTATAGACTCCTTAAGGAGTTGAAAGAACTGCTCTTTTTCCACGGCGGTTAAATGTTATATTTCTTCCTTAAAGCTTCTTCTACATCTACACCTAGAAGATTTGCTACAGAAACTGTCCAAGCAATAACGTCAGCAATTTCTTCCTCTATTGCATCTCTATTTCCGCTTAATAATGCCTCAGCCAACTCTCCTACCTCCTCAACTAACCATGTAAAAGTACCATAAGTACCTCTCAGCTTGTCTTTCTCAAAGTACATTTCCTTCATTTTTTCTTGAACGTACTTAATTTCCAAGACCTATTTCCCTCCTAATGAGTTTTAGATCTTCTTTGTCTATCTTTATTTTAAAATTCATCTCCTCCCTAAACTGCTCATCTACAAAATACACAACTACTTCACCATTCTTTTGAGTTACAGCCTCAACAAACTCCTTATCAACAGAATACTCTAATGTAAGGGGATTTTCGGGATCGTCTTTAATTATATGCCTTAAAACCACACTTCCGCTCTCCCTATCTACTTCAAGGTCTATCTCTACATCCAAACGTCTAGGTACATCTTTACTCATACATATGACTACGTTTTCATAACACACTATACAAACTCCTTCGTTAAGTTGTTTCTTTATTTCCTCAGGCAAATCCATTTCAATATTAACCTATTGTCTTATTTTCCTCATTTAAAAAAATTAAATATAACATGAAAACAGCTCTCGGAGAAAAAATTGTTTCTACTCAAAATTATATAGCAACACATGTAGGGGTTAAGATTCTAGAGCAAGGTGGTAACGCCTTTGATGCAGCTATCGGCATTAGTGCTGTCTTATCGGTCGTTATGCCCCATACCAGCGGATTGGGAGGTGACGGTTTCCTCTTAGCTAAAACCCCTGAAGGGATAATAGCTTATAACGCGTCAGGTTGGTCTCCTAAAAGACTTAACGTCGAAAAGATAGCCTCAGTTAGGGATCCTTCTACAGTAGTAATACCAGGTTTAGTTGACCTATGGGATTTTGTATACAGACAATATATGACGATGGACTTATCAGAGGTCTTACGACCCGCAATATCTTTAGCTGCTAATGGGTTTTACGTGGGAAGAGAGTTAGCTAAAGTTATATCAAAATCAAATAATATGCCAAGAAGTTGGAGCGAAATTTTTGAAGGAAAAAGAATGGGAGATATTTTAAAACTCAACGAACTTAGTGGAGTGTTAAAGATAATATCAAAAGACCCAAGAGATTTCTACGAGAGTAAACTCACAGACGAGATAGTGGAGGGTTTAAACTCTCAGGGTGTAAATGTTGAACTGTCTGACTTCGTTGACTTTAGAGGGAAAGTTGTAAAGCCCTTAAAGTCCTCATATAGAGGTTACACTCTTTACGAATTACCTCCTAATAGCCAAGGGATTACCACACTTGAGTCATTAAAAATGGCTGAAATTAAAGAAACGTGGAAGTTAAGATTTGATGACCCTAAAAGAGTTAAAGAACTCGTTAATATCTTCATATTAGCTTATGAAGATAGAAACAAGTTCGTTACGGATCCGAGGTTCTATTATCCTGAAGAAGACTTATTATCTGAAGAAAGATTGAAAAGAAGACTTTCTAGTTACTCGTCATCAGGAATGGAAATGAACACAAAAGACACCACTTTCTTTGTAGTTTCGGATGGTGAAAATGAAGTCGGGTTCATACAGAGCTTGTTCTTTCCATTTGGCTCTGGAATAACAGTCAAAAATATTGTGTTCAACAACAGAGGTTACGGATTCACTGAAGGGCACAACAAACCTGAGCCTAGAAAGAGGCCCCTTCACACACTCTCTATTCTTAGGGCTGAAAAAGACGATGAAAGTTTAATAATAGGTTGTGCTGGGGGTGACTTAAGACCACAAATCCACACGCAGGTATTGCAATATTATGTAGACTACGGATTGGAAATTGATGATGCTGTGTATTATCCGCGGTTCGCATTCTTAGGAGACAGAATAGTTCATGAAAAAAGAATTAACCTACCATTTCAAGAGCTTGACTTCTTTACTAACGAAGTAGGGGTAGTTCAAGCCCTGAAGAGAAAAAAAGACATATATATAGGTGTAGCTGATCCCAGAAGCGAGGGAATAGCCTTACCTGCTAACTAACTTAGAAGGATTTAAGCCGAGTTCTTTAAATGCTAATATTACAGCGCCTAGTTCTGGGGATCTAGTTCCTATATCCCCAGAAATATTGTATAGAGAAAGATAGCTTTTGAAAACTGACAAATAGATTGGTGACTTAAACATTCCACCCTTTAGATAAACCTTGTCTACCCTCAGTTTCTTAGCAAGAGTCACTGCCTGATGAGCTAGGATTTCTGCACCTTGTTTTAGGATAGATATCGCTACGTGATCTCCTTCCTTAGCTGCTTTATCTACTGCCTCCGCAACCGATGACACTACGTCTATATGGCAGCTACTCGTGTATGCCCAAAGAACCAAATCGTCAAGTTCTCTTACCCCGATTTTCGATGTCACGTAGTTAAAAAGAGGGGTTTTGTCTTCTAATCCGTCCATCATACGCATTATCTTTCTTAATGCTTCTCTTGATACCCAATACGCAGACCCATCATCTGACAATAACCAACCTCTTCCACCCAGTCTGTAAAAATCCTTTCCGTCATATCCTTCTACTACACTTCCAGTCCCTGCAATTACTACAACGCCTGGTTGTCCTAGGGTTTCAGCAAATAATGCTATAACACCATCGTGCTTTATAATTACTTTCTTAGCTATGTTCATAGCTAAGGGTGAAAAGTTCTCCCAGTCATACCTAGAGTCAAGACCGGCTACACCCATTGTAACAACGTCTGGCTCTTTACCCTGGGTGGATTGGTAGATTGATTCTTTAATGTGGGCAATAGCCTTAGATAAACCTACGTTGTGATAATTTCCTGAGCCAGAATTCCCTTCACCTATTAGATTACCTTCCTCGTCGTAAGCTACCGCCTTAGTTTTAGTGCCTCCAGCATCGACTCCTACTATTATCATTAGAAATAATCTTATTATACGTTATTCATAAAGATTATGTAAATGAAGGTTCTAATACTAGGAATAGATGGATATCTGGGTTGGCCATTAGCCTTACGATTAGCTAGAAGGGGTCATGAAGTCATAGGTATAGATAATCTTTTCACAAGAAAGTTCTCACAAGAGGTAGGGGCAGATTCCGCTTTTCCGTTGCCCGAGCCTGAAGAAAGAGTTAAAGAAGCGAAGAAACGTCTTGGCATCGATATAACATTTTATAAAGGAGACGTCACGGACTATCCTTTCCTTAAGGAAATAGTTAGTAAACATAAGCCTGACGCTATTGTTCATTTCGCCGAGCAGAGGTCGGCCCCATACTCGATGATAGATATGGATCACTCAGTTTTTACCGTAATTAACAATGAGATCGGAACCCTTAGGGTTATTCAGGCGATTTTCGAAGTAGACCCTACTATACATCTCCTTAAAATGGGAACAATGGGCGAGTACGGTACGCCTTCATTTAACATACCAGAAAGTATATACGTGGACGCCATAGTGAACGGAATGAAAGACAGAATAATAGTTCCTAGAAAAGGAGGTTCAATATATCACATTACTAAGATACACGATACTGACTTTATCCTTTACTTTAATGAGATCAGTGGAGAACTTACCGTGACAGATATAATGCAGGGACCAGTATACGGTACAAGGACTGAAGAGATAATAGAAGAGACATTAAGGACACGTTTTGACTTCGATGAAGTTTGGGGGACTGTTGTAAACAGATTTTGTGTAGAAGCCATAATAGGGCAACCACTAACAGTTTACGGGAAAGGAGGTCAAACCAGAGGTTTCCTGTCTCTTGAAGATAGTATGCAAGCTTTAACACTACTTCTGGAACATCCTCCTAAACAAGGAGAATATAGGCTCGTTAACCAGTTTGCTGAGGTTTACTCTGTTAGTCAGATTGCTCAGATTGTGAAAAAAGCAGGAGAGGAACTTGGCTTAAATGTTCAGATAGGCAACTATCCTAATCCCAGAGTAGAGGCTGAAGAGCATTACTATAACCCAGAGATCAAAATCCTTCCGTCACTAGGTTTCTATCCTAAGAAGAGGTTACCTGAAGAAGTTAAAATTATGATAAAAGACTTACTACCTTACAAAGAAAGGTTAGAGAGATATAGACACGTAATTCCTCCTAAAACTAAGTGGAAGAAGTAAAAGTCCTACTCAACGCCTCATAATAACTTGTTGGATCTCCTACGTTAAGCCACTTCTCATCTTTTAGTAGTATTCCGTAAACTTCTCCACCATCATTAATAACTCCCTGAATTCCGTAGGTTAATTCCAGTTCTTTTCCCTCTTCAACGGTAATAGACTTCAAAGCCCTGAACACTTTAGGAGTTAAAATATATACAGCCGATATAGCTATATTAGACTTAGGGTTTTCTGGCTTTTCATCTGCTTCTAATACTTTGAATAACTTGTGATTCATGTATATACCTTTATCTTGTACAGTAACAACTCCATATCTCTTAGGATTCTTAACCTCTCTCAATAAGAGAACAACTTCAGGTCTAATCTCACCGAAAAGTGAAGTAGCCTCCTTATACCCTCCAGTTAATACACCGTCATCTGCGTGAACGAAAAAGGGATCAGAACCAGCAAAATCTTCGGCCTTTAAAACTGCATCCCCGAAACCCTTAGGCTCTTTTTGAAATACAAAAGTCACCTCCCTCTCGAATAAGTAATCCATTAGTAGTTTACCATGTTTACCAACTACTATACAGAATTTCTCTACACTAGCAGCGTGAAGAGAATCCATTATTAAGTCTATTATAGGTCTCATAACTATTTTTCCATCCTCGGCTTTAAATAAAGGTAATAAAGCTTTTGGTAAAACCGAGGTTATATATTTCATTCTACTACCTTTACCTGCTGCTGTAATTACAGCTTTCTTAACTGACATTAGAAGGACTCCCAGGATTGTCTTGTTTTACAAAATTATTAACTTTCTCCGACCTCCTCGTAGAGATCCATCTATAGAATTTAAAAATTGAGACTGGGACATAAACATTTATTATTCCGGCAAAATCAGTAACATAAAAACTAAACAACGTATGATTACCTAGAATATATACAACACAAAACGATAGCCATATTGTCCATGCAGATATCGTAAGTATAATACTTTTCAGGTCTCGTATTATGAACGCGAGGGGTGTAGTAACTACCCACGCCCACATTATAAATGGATTAGTACTCGCGTAGAAGTTATAGCCAGCGTAAAAGGGATGTATATCCAAAAACCAATCCCAGGGAGTCGATATCTGGTCTATAGCTGTAAGAGATATATGCCCGTTTGTAGCATCCCAGCCTAGCATATATAAAAAGGAATTATGAATCCACCCCGATATACCATCGAAATAAATCATTATGGGAATTGATAGTATTGCAAATACAGTAGCTGGAATTCCCATGCTGTATACGGCCCTCTGTATAGGATTTTTCTTAAATTCTCCAATATAGTAGAGAAAGGGAAAGATTAGAGGAAACGCACTTTCCTTAGATGCAAATGCTAAACCTAAAGTAATAGAGGCTAGTAATAGATTATCACTGAGCAAAAAGTAAATGGATAATAAAATGAAGAAGCTTACGTAAATATCTAGCATTGCTATACCATGCAGTAACCATAAATTAGGGGATAGTATTATTAGCATAGCGGCTACTAGACCCGCTATATTGCCTAACTCTCCTCCTACAAGTTTCCTAGCTAATAAGAAGCCGACTATAATCATTAAGTCACCCACTATCCAACTTCCTAGTCTCCACGCTAGAGGTTTATAACCAAACAAGACTATGAAAATCGCCATTATATACTTCGCTAAAGGAGGATGTTCGGGATTAATATAATTCTGAATGTTAGACTCCTGAGGATAAGGATAATACATAGGAGGAGTTATGTGAAATATAAACTTCAGAATATTATAAGCTGCAGAAGGATACCACACTTCATCTCCAACATAACCGTTAATCGGGGCAAAGGTGATTACTGTAAAATACGTATACAAAAAGATCATTACTGCTAAGGCGATTTCTGATAGCAACTTAGATTTCTTTATAATAAACTCTTTTAGCATTAAGCAAAATGTCTATTTTAATACTTTTAAGATTTCTCCAAGATCTTTGTTATCGTGAACTAGGTAGGAAATTGCTTGAGCTAGTTTATCAGGATTATCAGATTGCCACAAGTTCCTTCCTACAGTAATTCCTTTAGCCCCCGCATCTAACGCTTCCTTTAACATTTTCAAGAATTCCTCATCAGAATTAGTTTTTGGACCTCCCCTTATAAGGATTGGTGCAAAAGCATAACTCACTACCTCCCTAAAAGATTCCTTGCTCCCCGTATAGTCCACTTTTAGTATATCGGCACCTATCTCTGATGCTAGTCTCGTCACATATTTTACCAACTCAGGCTCTTTTATAGAGTCAGGGTTATCCGGTGCAACAAATAAAGGCTCAATTATAAATGGCAACCCGTAGTCATTAGACTCTCTCCTCAGAGCCGCCAAATAATCGACATTTACACCCTCAACTTGATCTTCACCATATCCTACAACTAAGTAAGTCACTACAGCATCTGCTCCCGCCTCTATAGCGTCCCTAATAGTATAAACAGCTGAATAATAACCACTTTCATACTTTCTGTATTTTTGCCTCCAAACGTTAGCAGTGTCAAGCCTTGCTATCAACATCGGAGAAGATCTCGAGAAAAAGTTCTCCTTAAGGATCCTTACCATAGCTGGCGTCATTTGGAGAGCGTCAGGTCCTTTATACGATATTTTTCTCACGGTCTCCGCAATTCTTTCCAAGCCTTTTAGGGGACCCATAACAAGACCGTGATCTAACGCTACCACAAAAGCTCTGTTCTTCTCGAAGAGCTTTCTCATCCTAATTTCAAGACCGGTCATAGCACTTAATTAAATTCTCGACATAAGAATTTTTCTTATCTCCCTAAGGGAAGCTTCAACTAGATAACGGGCATAAGGGTTGAACAGATAAAGTAATCCTATGAACATAAATGTCGAAATCACGGCATTCAGTAACATCCACTCATAACTCACGTTTTTCGATAATTCCAACATAGCCAAAACCACTATCACCATCGCCGAAACTGAGGACGTAATTTCCTTGTAGGGAACGCTGAAGTTATATAATCTTTTGCTTAATTTGTATGAGGAAAATAGCATCCAGAGGGAGTTTATAAGAAGACCTATCGTCATCATAGCCGAGATCTCGTAAGGTTTAGTTCCTTTGAATAAGTATACAAGAGCTGTTGACACCGCAATTCCAATTATTGAAAACGTAAGATTCGATTTATTTAATGATGCCGTATATCCCTTAAATGAAAGATCGTCATCAACCCCCATACTTTTATCGATCATGAACACGGAATAGTAAAAGATCGTGTATAGATTCCTTGCGAAATTAGATACTGACAAAAGTACGATGGTATAGATAGACATAACATACTCAGGTCTTATATGATACAGAAGTGCGTGAGCCTCGACAATAGTAAAGACCATAAAAAGCGCAGATGTAACAAAGTAAAGCTTTAATGAGGTCTCTACAACATCTTTAGATTTAGTTTCGCCTAGTTTTGCTATCAGACCATCGTAAACTGATTGTGACCATCCTACAATATTTGCTATAATTAAGGCTGATTCAAAATAAGATACTATTTCGGCATCTCTAGTAATTATTAAAGCCAACCAAACTAATGATGCCTCCACTATCAACTGGATGTAATAAATAATAGTAATTAGTGACTTCTTTATTATAACTAATGTTGTTTTAAGATCTATTTTTAAGTTAGCATCTACGTATGAAATGTTATATAAAGTTTGTGCAACATATCCTATAACGTATGCTAGTGCTACTCCTATAATTGTCAAGTGCAAAAAGTAAAAAGCTAGAATTACGAAGCCAAGCCTAGAGATTTGAAACAAACTATAGCCTATACCTATTGCTATAGGTTTCCTACCTCTTGCTATAGCTATGACCACTTTATTAACATAGAACGTAATAATTACTAGAGAAGAAATTAAGAAAGCAAAAGGATCATAATATCCTAATGTAGACATGAAATAAGGAATAAGAAGAATATAGACTGCTGTTGTTATAATACCAGATACTAAATTTACTATTATTGCTCCACCAACCGGTCTATTTTCAGCAGTATATCTTGATGTTAGAAGGGAAAATATATCAGACGGAATTGTAAAATAGCCCGTCACTAAAACAAATATCGATTGCCATGTAGCGAAGAGCAGTACTCCGTTCCTTAGACTACTTAAATAGTGGGCTACTAAATACATGAAAACGAATGATAAAGGTGACGTAAATAACCTCAGACTTAAGTTGACCAGCCCAGTATAAACCAGTCTCACTCTACTCTTCTCGGTATTCCCTTGTTTTTCCATTCGAAATCAATTTGTTTAGTTCACAATATAAAATGTTTCCAACACTTTACTGTTAGTTATATTATAATATTCACAACTGACCCCCAGTTAGTCTTTATGCTAGCTAATCATATTGCCTAAAGTACCTCCAGTTAATTCTTTAATCACATAATATTTATTTAGGTTTAATGAGTGCTAAGGACATCTTGTGGAGACTGATAGACAACGATATACCCCTTTCTGATGACGATTTTAGAACATATTTAGTAAAAGACGGTACAATCACGGAAGAAGACCTTAAGGTATGGAATGAGGCGGTAAAAAAGGTCAAGGAAGCTTACAAAAAACTAACTGCTACACATATCGCAGTAAAATTACTTAATGAATCCTTAAATCTATTAAATTCTATAAATCCTAAGAAGCCTTTTCCACCTGACACTAAAGTCAGATTTGAGGAAGTTAAGCAAAATATAAAGAAAGTAATAGAAGAACTAGGGAAATAACAATAGGAATAATTTAGTTTTATTTAACTTTTGACAAAAAAGTCTCTTATCAATTCCCAAATAATACCAATTTTTTTTAATTCCCCTATAAGCTAACTAAACATTTCTTCAACGTATTGTCTTATAAGCTTTGCTGATCCGGGAGGGATGAAAATTAGATAATTTTAAAAATAGTTTAGGACAGTAAAGCTTATAGGGAAGTCTTATGGGCCTCTCTAAGGCAAGTCTATCGATTAGAGAAGCTTACGGTCAAGCTATGGCAGTTACAGCACCATTGGGTAGTGTAGTTTCCACAACTACTGCTGCAATAGCGTATGCTGGACAAGCAGTAGTATTTGCGACAATCCTCGCTTTGATAGGAAGCGCATTATGGGTTTATACACTCACTAGATATTCAACCCAGTTAGCTTCAGCTGGTGGTTTCTACACATATGGAGCGGCAGCGTGGAGACGAAAAACAGTAGCTTATTATGAAGCTATATTTGAGGTAATAGCTTACTCTAGTCTAAACGCAGTTAATGCTTTAACTATATATCTCGTTCTTGACATAATACTCCAGTTATTAAACATAACTTTACCTCCTTACGCGCTAGGTTTGGCAATACTTGTGGGTTTAGCTTATCCTACAATAGCCTCATATCTTATTCACATCAGAAGGTTACTAAGTTATATTGTTAGTGTGAGTGCGACATTAGAGGTCATTTTCCTTTACGCTCTCTTTGCTTACGCAATAGCTACGAAAGGATTTAATCCCGCATTCTTCATTCCCGCTCCAGGTACTTCATTCGGCACAATAGGAACCGCAATGATATTATCTATTGTAAGTATATCTGGAGCTGGGGCTGCTACTTATCTAGGAGAAGAAACTAAGACACCCAGAAAGAACATAACAGCCGGTATATGGTTAGCCTTAATATTAGGAGGAGGAGCAATATTAGCTGGAACTTATGGTTTGGTAGCATTATGGAACGGCTCTTTTTCTTCACTATCAAATTATCCTCAGCCACTTTTATACGAACTCTTCAGATTCGGACTACCTATTGTTATGCTTGGACTTGCGTTGTCTGTAAACAGCTTGCTAGCATCTAACATAGGAACAACTGTAGGAGCATCTAGAGTACTATTCAACTTAGCTAGAGAAAAAGTAATGCCTAAAGTTTTCGAAAAAGTCAATAAAGAAAATGAACCTATTGTCGCAATAATGATCGTTGGGCTGATATCAGCCTTATTCACATTAATCCCGTTGATTGTTACAGGTTCACCAGAAAACGCGTTCACCGAAATAAGTGTTATATCAAGTATATTCTGGCTAAGCGGAAGGATAATTGATGGTTTTGGTGTCCCTCTTCTATACTGGTTCATAGGAAGACTAAATATAGCTACAGCTGTTATTCCAGTGGTCTCATCTTTGATTAACTTGATCGGCATAGGTCTATCAGTTCAGATACCTGATACATTCCAAACAACAACATTAATAACTATCCTATCGGTAGCAACACTATGGTATATCTTAAAAGGTAGATACGGTAAGCCTGGAACGTTGGTAGTAGATGATAATAACGAATTGATAACAATCGATGAGTACTTAAAGAGATACAAACAAACTGCAAGAATAGCTTAAGGTTTTTCCGAGGAAAATATTAATTTTTCGACTTTTATTCCATCTATAATAAGACTCCTTAAACCTTTAAAATACACTTAATACAAATCATATAGTATGTCAAACGAACAACAAAAAGTGGAAGAACAAGAGAACATTTTCGAATTGCTTGAAAAAGCTAAGGACATATTCAAGCAATATGGGACATTCTTAGGAGAGTTTAAAGCACAAAAAGTTGTATTTATAGGTGACACACACGGTGCAATTGATATTACTAAATACGCCTTTGACAACTTTTACGATAAAGTAGATCTAATAGTATTCCTAGGCGATTATGTAGATAGATACCCACCTAAAGGTGTTGAAAATTTACAACTTATATTAGAAAAAATGGTTCAAACGGATGGTAAAAAGGTTCTGGTTTTACGCGGAAATCACGAGAGCCCAATTACAAACTATTATTACGGCTTCTATGATGAAGTGAAGCAAAAGTTTGGTGACGAGAATGTGTATGAAAAATTCAAAGACTTCTTCTCTTACATGCCTTACGCAGCCGTAGTTAACGGATATTTTTGTGTTCATGGAGGTTTACCGTCTAAAGTTGATAGTGACGGAAATCTAGTCTTAGGTATTAATAGCGTAGATGACATTAAAAAATTGCCTTACCCAGATACTGAACCTTCGGATACTATAGCAATGCAGTTGCTTTGGAATGATCCAAGAGAAGGATTAGAAGAGCTCACATTTGTGCCAAACATAAGAGGTGAGGGAATTTACTACTTCGGGAAAAAAGTAGTGGACCAGTTCCTGTCACAAACAGGTCTTAAGGGGATTATAAGAGGGCACGAGGCTGTAGACGGATTTAGGATCGATATAGATAAAAAGATAATAACAGTCTTCTCTAGCGTATACCACGGTCAGTCTGCGGGAATATTGTACATAAATGGAGATGAAATAAAAAGAATACTTATAGGTCAGGATAAAACAATTTATGAACTAAATGGACTGTAAAAGAAATGAAAAATCAGTTTTAGCTTAAAAACATTTTTAGCTGAAATGCTTCCATGTACCTTTCACTACCCAAACTGGTTCATCTACAACATCCAATTCTCTAGGCTCTACTTGCATACTCTCGATCGCTTTTTCATTTATAGAGACACCTATTCCAGGTTTCTCAGGAATTTTTACATGTCCGTTATCAACCTTAGTCTCATCATATATTATATCTCTCTTCCACTGAGGGAACCAATCGTAAAAGTTTTCCAGTAAATACAAGTTTTTAACAGTTGCACTTAACTGTAAGGAATAAGCGTTTTGAACAGAACCAAATGCATTATGAAAAGCCACTTCAACGTCATTAGCCTCAGCAAGACTTACAACCTTTTTACCTACAGTAATCCCACCGATATTGCAGAGGTCGGGCTGTATTATATCTACCAATCTTTCACCAATGTAAAACATTGCCTCCTTAAGACTCACTAATCTTTCACCTAGTGCTACTTTGAGCGAAGTCACAACAGACTTATATTTTCTCAAACCCTCTATATCCTCATGGTGAACCGGCTCTTCCATAAAAACTGGACTGTATTTTTCGAGTCTTTTTGATATAGCTATTGCACTATTAGCATTAAAACGTCCGTGATGTTCAATTAGTATATCCACTTGATCACCAACTGTTTCTCTTACAGCTCTTACCCTAGCTTCGGCTTCCTTCAATCCTTTTTCGTCAATCCAGTCATAATAAGGACCGAAAGGATCAAATTTCAATGCTTTATATCCCATGTTCACTACTCTTTTAGCCTTTTCAGCAAAATCTTCAGGATATACCGCATCTTGATACCAACCGTTAGCGTACACTGGTATTTTGCCCCTCACCTTACCGCCAAGTAATTTGTATATAGGGGCTCCTAGTTCTTTCCCCAGTATATCCCATAGAGCCTGATCTATTGCACTAGTAGCTGTAGCTGACTCAAAAGATCTCGCTAAGTAGAAGTCTTGTTTGTACCACTCATGGTAATTTTTCTCAGGCTCCTCTGCTTCTTTTCCTATATAACCCTTAGCTACTTGTTTTATAGTATTATATACGTTAATAACTCTAAGTGTAGGGACAGCTTCTCCATATCCTATCATTCCATCTGAGGTCACTACCCTTACAAGTATCATCACTGAAGCCCATGTGGCACTCCCTTTTTCGGGATGAGCTAATAATATAGGCTCTATTTGAGAAATCTTTGACATAAGAAAAATCTCTATTCTACAGTTTTAAGTTTATCAAAACAGACAAAAAATGTTAGTAGGGAAAAATTAGCTAATCGGAATATAGTTCACTGAGATCTTAATGTAATAGCCAGATAAATTAGTGGTACTGTTTTGCGAAGCTTCAGCGTTAAATAACTCTTTATAGCCTTCACCATTAACTAGGAACTCGGCGGTAAGGCTCTTTTCAGTTAGGGCATTATTAGATGTAAGGCTTACTAGTAATGCCCCACCATATTTGTTTATAATCTCTAAGATGCCACTGAACCCTCCTATACTTGTCTCATTTTCTTTGATCCACATAGTATTATTACTCGAAGAATAGGAGATACTAAAGTAGTAATATAATCCTAATGATAGTGTACCGTTCTGAATATAAGTCAAGTTGTAAGGAATTACATTGGGATTGGATATTGGAGTTTCAAACGCCGAGAATTGTAACAGTATAGGATAGTTGCCTCTTATGACCATTGTGGAGTTTACTAACCCGCTTTCTAGTGAATATTCGCTGAACGTTTCATCTAGATATGCTTTCTCATATATATTATTAAAAGTCTGATATGCAGTAAACCTACCTTCTTGTGTTACTAGAGAATATTCAGTACCGCTCTTAAACTTCAAAATTGCCGAGTAATTTACGAGGTAGTTCCCTACCTCTTGATAATATATTCCTGAGAACCCAGCAGTAAATATGGGCGTAGAGTCTACGTATCTTGTATAGCTCGTTAACAACTTGCCTGAGATAAGTGGATTAGAAGTGTTAACCCATAGTATTAATACGCCTGCAATATCCCAATCAAAAGCAGTAGACCCAGTGATCTGTAAGGTCTCCCTTAGATTTGTGACATGAACCGTAATAACACCCTTATTACCTAGAGCTAACATAGGAGTAAGGTCAATTATATACGGTGTATGAAATGCTAATGTATTAATGGATGGCATAGGTTTCCACCAGAATAGGTCTATTCCTCCAGTATAGATAGTTTGGTACGGGTTTACCACACCGACAAGGCTACCATTGTAATATACTTCAATACTTCTTGTAGCAGGCTCATTGGTGTACCAGAATTCGTCAAGCCCTCCTCCTTCTTCATAAATCAGTAGTTTCATCATATATGTTCCGTTAGGAATATTAACTATTTGGCTAGTGGAGGGGTTTAAAGGATTAAGAATGGTATAAGAGTAGTTATACTTAGACACGAAGAGAGGGATAAACACATTAGGTAAGCCCTTGGGTTCGATACCGGGATACAATAATAGAGTAATATTAAGATGGTAAACACCCGTTATGTTTAGCTTAGCATCATAGAAGTTCTCAATGACGGCTTGAAACGTAACATTTCTGCCCACTAATAAGTTCTCAAACATGGTTAAGTCTACAGAAGCGGTAGAATTATTGATCTCTTGAGTAGAGCCCCAAAATATAGGGACACCATTAATAAATATGTAAACCTGCCTATCGTATTGAATACCGTTACTTTCCGAAATACTAACGTTCATTATAACCATGCTATAACTACCATTAGGAACATTAATGGTGAAGTTCTCTGGCGTCAAACCGGTGTTATTAAATATTGCATTGGTGGCTACATGAATTATAACTGGTGTAACGTTAGGAGGCTTTACCTCGTAGGCTTGGAAGGAGTAATACTTAGGGTCTGTAAACCCTTTAAGGATAGGCGAGGTGATGTTATAAAAGAGTTGAGGCCTAGAGATTGTTAAGGTATTTTCATGAATATTTACAGTATTTAGAGAGTAATATGTAGGAGAAAAAACTATAAGAAAAACTAAAAATGAAACGAAGAATTTTCTCATTTCATTTACCACTTTTGCCACCTCCCTTCCTAAAGGTTATAATTATAGCTAAAACGGACAAGATTATAGCTACCAAACCTAACGATAACGCTAATGTTCTAGTTGAACTTACCGAAGAAGCTACTGATGACGATAAACTCTGGAACGGATATTGATTATCTACACTAAAGGAAAGATCATAATACATACCATTATAAACCTTGAGTGAGACAGCATTCACTCCAGAAGGCATCTCGGTTGAGTTAAACGGTATCTTAACTTCTACTCCGTTAATTCCCTGACTTACACTAAAGTTCACCGGTTTACCATCCACTAGAACTTTTATGATTTTCAACACAGAGGTGTTATAATTGGTTATATTAGCCAATATGTAGGACGTAGGATAGGTGATTTGATTGGGGTAGGAAAGTTGAGGCGTTGGGAAGTTGCTTATTTTACTAACATTTATAAAACTCGTACCAGATGTAACTATACTGCTATTTACGTATTTCAGAGCTAAATTTATATTCTCAAAAGTTACCGAACTCAATGTTATATTAGAACCCATTGAGTATATCCCTACCTGATTATTCTCTATTTTCGTATTTATTAACTCTAAATTAGAATTTAAAGAAGTAATAGTTGATATTGTTGATCCCTCTACAATCACAGTTGAGTTCTGAGATACTAGGGAACCTATTATTGAATTCTGTATCATATATTTTCCGTTTGAGAGATTTAGAGCTGGAATATAAACTCCTTGAATCTCATAAGTACCATCTACTTCAGTTATCAACGGTAAATACATTATTTTTGATGAGCCTAGATTTAGTGATGGCAAATAAACATAAGGTTCAACCTGAACATATCCTCCATAAGATAGAGAGTTGTACCCATTATAGCTTGCCCCGGATATAGCTATTTTCCAAGGACCAGCCAGAGAGTATATAGAGTTCCCAATATATACAGTAGCATTTATACCTCCCGGCACTCTAAGTAAACCCACCCACTCTTTCAATGTAGAGTTATATTGAAGTGGAACCTCGTTTTCAGACTCTAAAAACATCTGTTGATTCTCGTTCTGATATGGTATTAGTGTAACTGTAAATATACCAGTAGTTATCTCGGTTCCGTTAGGATAAGTTATATTAGCATAGACTTTTATGTATTGGCCTTCGAATACTTGACCTACGCTTTTAACATCTACAGATGCAGTTGAGGGAGAAACATAGAAGTAAGTAGTGTAATTCATCTCTTCTAAGCCTATAGACCCGTTATAAAACCCTACTACTACTACTCTATAGAAACCTGGTGAAGCATTCACTGGGACAGTAAAATTACCCTCTTGGAAACCGAACAAATTGTAGACGCCGAACTGGGTTGCTTCAGTTGCAGGTGTTAGGTTCACTTTACCAACTAAATTCCCCTTAGGCGAGTATATATATGCCGTTACGTTACTTGTGAATATACCTAATCCAAATTGATCATATGTAAAAGCTAATATGGTAATGTTCTGACTAGGTGAAATTGATGGAAATCCATCATCAATAGGAGTAAAAATCAAAGTGATCAAGTTAAGCCCTCCTATGGTCTCATAAGAGAATGCGCTGCCGTAGGTATCATTAACAAACATTACAAAAACTCCTTCTTTAGACGGAGTGACTACAGCAAATACCCCTTTATATAAACCTGGAGTGGAAGTAGGTAAAAGCGTTACGTTATATACCACAGCATTATTTTGAACGAAATGAGCTTCTAAGGATACATTGGCAGGGGTTAAATTAGGATAATACACACAAGCTTCGATAGAAAATGGAGAGTTAGGCGGTATAGATAGACCGTAGGGGAAAGGCACCGGTGAAATTATGTTAACTGAGAGACCTATGTCTATCTCATAAGCTCCGACTCCGCTTAATTTGCCAACTGTTCCGTTCACTACTATATACCATATGTTTGGAGGATTGCTGGGTTTAATTGTGTATACTGCCTCCCAGTAAGAGCCGTTAAAGATCAGAGGTAACGAGGTAAGTAATCCCTTGGTCGTATATATGTAAGCATTAAAGCTTCCATTCGTAACCTCGGTTCCATTAGGATAGGATACCTTAGAAATAATCATGAACGTAGAATTATACATAAACCATGGATATTGAACGTTAGGTTCCACAGCTGTAACCGATACGTCCAGCCTTGGTATCGATTCATAATATTCAACAGCCTTAAGTAACCAGTAATAATCAGGAGACCCTAACCCAGTTACCAAGTTATAACCTGAATGAGCAGTATATAGCCCGTTAAACCCAAATGTAACTTGATGGAAAGCTTTCTGATATAATGTGGAGTTAGAGTATATCCAGTAAAGTATGTCATTCAAGAGCCCTATTGGTTTATGAGTCTGAGATATTATATCCGCTACAATACCAGCCCATATAGGAGAGGATAAACTAGTACCTCCTATTACTACCTGCTGTCCTAAAACATATACTAATTCGCCAGTATAGGGATTAGCAACAGCTGCTACATCTGGACTTGACCTAGTGGAACCGTTGATCATTATTTGGTACCATGGTTTAGGATATATTTCGCTATAACCTCCGTCAGAGGCTACATACGGGAAGAAGAACATGTTATCAAAAGACCAAGCTGTTTCATACCCGTAAGTTGCTGTAGAATTTTCTGTCGATAAATACCCTGATGTCACGTTAACGAATAATGTCGTTCCTCCTACAGCAGTTACAAAAGGACTTGTGGCTGGATAAGATACACCACTATAAGTTGAAAGCCCTCCTGCCGTTGCACCCTCGTCGCCAGATGATGCCAGAAAGGTTATTCCTTCAACAGTTCCTAAGGCGAAGTAATAATCCCAATATGGTGTATTTGGATAAGCTGTCCCCTGAAAAACGATAAACAGTCCAGATGCACCTAAAACGTTCTCAGGAATACCAAAACTCATCGACACTACTTGAGCAACATCATTAGAGACAATATAATCTATTGCCTCAGGGATAAACGTAACACTTGAAGGAACTACCAAATCGATGTGTGCAAAAGGAGCTATAGAATGAGCTGTTTCAACATCTAAAGCTGTCTCCAAATACCAACCAGTAGTTAAACCGAAAATAGGATGATAAGGACCTATTGGAGTAATGGATATATTAGCTGAAGGTAAATGAAACTCCTTATCGAATAAAGCAAGGTCTTGTAATATTGTTGGATCCCCGTAAGCATCAATTATCGCTATTGTTACATTCTTTCCTCCTTGTGTAATGTTATAAGCACCAACTATATCTTGAGGAGTGTACATATTAGCGGCGAATGATAGATACTTAAACCCAGTCACGTTAGCTATTGCGGAATTAATATAAGGTATGAGAGTATTCCCCTTTACTTTTCCTAACTCGATCAGGTTTAGTTGATAGTTTACGTTAGTATAGTTAGTTAGACCTTGAATCATAACACCACTAAATTCGGACGGAACTATTGGTTCTGTCACAGGCATATAATAGAAAACATTACCATCTTTATATAGAGCTAATTTAGTATGGAACGCATCTTCTACTTGATATACATATCCTTCAGCTATAATGGCGAAGGGACTCTTATAGACAAGTTGGAAACCATTTTCATTCAAGAATTTTATTATCTGATCCTCCTTATCCTTTTGGGCAAACATTGAAAATAATTGCGGAGTAGGAATTGGCTTTATCTGATGGTAAGCTACTTCCTGAGCTAATAAGTAAAGTTCATTCATATTTTTAGGCGGTATGAGGATGCCTATACATATTGGTTGTTGAGGGTTCAAATAGCCTATAAGTTGTGAGTTCCCAATTTCTGGTCCTACATAAGATGCATAAGTATTTGTAGATATGGCAAAGAATGTTAACAGATCTAACATAAAAAGTATTAAAAGAATTACCGAATGTAGTTTTATCATATCATAAAACGTTTAAGTAAAGTAATATAAAAACGTTAAACTAAAAGCTCACTAATGTATTTTCCATTTAGAAACCAGAAAGGATAGAAAAATAAGGAGGTGAGTCACAGAGAAAAATCTTTTAGATTAAACTTAACAGTTTATGTAGTAAATCCTGACTGATCACCTAATACTCATCTTCATTGCTTCTTCTCAAATGTAGTCTGAGGACTTCTTTTTAGGATAAACTGCATAGAGAATGTATTCTGGAACTAGACCCTTTGTCTTAAGCCTTGAGCTTACTTTTAAGAAATAATACTAACTAAGTGTTCTTATGAGTACTTATTATTGAGGGAGAAGAAATAGTTTAGGATAAAATAAAAATGATAATACGAAGAAAGATCCATTATTCGATCGCAAGAACTTTTAGATCACGCTGTTATTAACAGCTGGTCTTAACATAATATCGGTTAATCTAGTATTACTACTAACTTTAAGGATCATGAGGAGCGAGTAGAAAAGGAGTTTTTCGGTGAGACTTTTCAGTTTACCTAAATAAATCGGGGCGTAACAGACTTTATATGAAAAAATTAAAGTAAGTCACTGAGACACTTCTATCTTTTCCCTTGAGGCTTCCTCTAGGGGTTTCAGCTTAGGCTCTGGAATAAGTGCATACGTTAGTATGGCTCCTATCACGCTCAGTATTGCGAGCATTATAAGTATTTCCTTTATCCCTATTGCAGCTAATAATGATGGAAATAAATATGTGGCTATTGCAGCACCAAACTTTCCAGAAGCTGCTGATATACCATGACCAGTTGTTCTAAATTTAGTTGGATAAACTTCAGCTGGGATTACAAATGTAGTAGTATTTGCACCGAAATCTATGAAATAGAAAGATAAGGAGTAAATGATAAACGCTAACGTCGGAGCTATAGTGAAACCTTCTACCTTTGTCCCTTTCACCACCATAACTGAAGCTACCACAACATAAATTATTGCCAGAACGATAAATCCTTGAAGTTGTATCAATTTTCTACCAAGCTTATCTAACAAAGCAACAGCAGTAAAGTAGCCTGGTAATCCTGCTAAGAAAGGTACTCCACCTAAGAACAATGCTTTAGCTAAATCGGACTGAAACTCGCCTAGAGATAATGTGGTTGCATGGGAAGGGAACGGGCTCCCGAACACTGGAGCTAAAGCCGAAGAAGAGTATACACCAGTTCCATAAAGGGCTATATCGATTAAAAACCACGATCCGGCAGTCCCTATCAGAACGGGCCAGTAAGTAGATAAGAACTCATTAACTCCTTTATGTCCGCTTCTCACGTTAGAGTTTGCCTCAATATCAGTTCCTAAATATTTAGCTGCCTTCTTAGCTTCTTCTGTGCTACCCTTAACTAAAAGAGAGTATCTAGGAGTCTCTGGGACTTTCCTCCTCAGATATATTACCGTTGCTGCGGGAATAGCTCCTACTCCTGCCATTACTCTCCAGGCTATATCGGGAGGAAATATAGTGGCCGATATAACACCTACAGCAAGTGCAGCTACTGAACCTATGCCCTGGTTAGCAAAGACTAAGGCGACTAACTTTCCCCTATCTTTTACGTTTGCGTATTCACTCATTATTGTAGCAGATATTGGATAATCTCCACCTATTCCTAGTCCCAGTATAGACCTGAAGAATATGAGCGAAGGTAAGTTCCATGCAAATGCACTTAACAAAGCACCAATTGTTAGCAAAGGTGCCTCAATACCGTATACGGCTTTCCTACCTAATTTATCTCCTAAAAATCCGAAGATTAGTTCGCCAAGTACTGCAGTTATTATCGCTGATGAACCCAGAAGACCTGTCCAAAAGGCGCTATTAGGGCCTATTAAATAATTTGTGAAGCCGGGCATTGACATTCCGTAGTATTTATACGCATCATTAAACGTAGCCAAGATAAAGGATATAACTAATAAATCATAGGCATCAGTAAAAAAACCCATTCCGGCTGTATACCATATCTTTATGTGGTTGAATGTTAACTTTAAAGAATCCATATTCTTAAAGGGACTGTTTGACATTTCGAATATCTACACTCGATACATAAATATAATACAGCAGTTATGGGACTTTAACGTAACTTAAAGATTTTCATCAGCCCCGGCGGTCCACCTAAATAACGTTCAACGAACCTGAGGAACGCCTCCACGCTCCTCAGGTTAAGTGCCCCCACCAGCTCCCTGACAACATTGGTCATGATGGTGAAGATCGTGAGGTAACCCTGAAGCCTCTCTCTCCTCCAGAACGAAGAGTCCTCCAGTCCAAGGGCCTTGGCGTCCCTGTGAAGCTTCTCGATCTCCCACCTCATCCTCCATGCCTCCTCGATCTCCTCCTCGCTGAGCGAGAGATCGGTCGTGTAGAGATATCTGACGTGTGTCCCGGAGTCACCTTTATATTCTTGGACTAGCAATTTTACTGTAATCACTCGGTCTCCCAGGGTCAGGTCGGCGTAGTAGACTCCGGGGGGTAGGTCCCCCACTCGGAGGTGTCCCTCCACCTCCTCGAGGGTCCCCCGGACCGACTCGACCCTGAGGAGCCTCCGGTTAGACTTGAGCTCAGACACCACGTTGTCCGTCACGAGCTTCTCCGACCAGTACCATGAGTCGAAGACTACTCTGGACACGCGGAAGTACCCCTTGAGCACGTCCAATATCTCCCTGGCCATCTCGATCTTGGTCTTGAACTCGGTGACCATCCCCAAGTCCAACATCTTCCTCACGGCGTAGGGGAAGGCTCCCACCATGAACGCCCTGCCCGTGGAGAGGTCTACTATGGCGACCGTGAGGAGCTTGACCCTCTCGAACCTCCCGTGGGCGTGGCAGTAGATCCAGTAGTTTCCGTGGGGGCTCACGTCCTTCCCCCTAGAGTACTCCTTGTGGTCCACGGTGTCGTCTATGATGACGACAACCTCACCCTTCACCAGCCCCGACAGGACCTTCAAGTAGTCCTTCCACGCGTCTTCGAGTTCTCCCAACGCCTCTAGCAGGTTTGCGTAGTCTAACCCGAACGTCTCAGCAGCAT